>JARRKW010000113.1:0-1762 GCA_037387645.1 Desulfuromonadaceae bacterium | reverse complement strand
GCCGTTGTCAGCTTTTGATTGAAGGGGTTGTCTTCCGCCAGCAACAGATGGAATTGCCGGGTTCCCGACGACAGTTGGACCGATTCCCGTTTTTCATCCGGCTCCCTCTCGGTGGTTTTAATCCGGGGATTGAAAAGCACCGAGAGGGATTGTTGCAACTGTCCCAAAGAGACGGGTTTGACGAGATAGTCATCAATTTTGTATTCATTGCATCGGTCTATGGCCTGCCCTAGTTCCTTGGCCGTAAACATCATGATCACCGGCAATTGCGGATCGATATGCTCCCGCAGAATTTCAACGGTGCTGAAGCCGTCCAGGCCGGGCATGTGATAATCGATGATGGCGCCATCATAGGGGACCTGGCGGAAACGGGCCTCGTGCAACATCTGCACGGCGGAATCCCCCGAATCAATCGTTCCGACCTCGGCACCCAAGCGGCGGAGATTCAAGGTGGTGCCTTCGCCAACTTGACTCTGTAAACGAATGGTTCCGCCCATCCCTTCCGCCAGCGCTTTGGAAATGGCCAGGCCCAAACCGCTGCCGCCGAATTTTCGACTGGTCGAGGCCTCCGCCTGAGCATAACTGGAAAACAGCTTGTCCTGAAAATCTTCCGGAATCCCGATGCCCGTATCTTCCACGGCAAAGCTGACCCTGGCACTCGCCAAAACATCCGCATCCATGGAGACACCCAGAACAACCCGTCCCCGTTCGGTAAACTTGACGGCGTTGCTCAACAGATTCAACAGGATTTGTTTCAGTCGTTGCGGATCTCCCGTCATCTCAACCGGTACCGTCTCTGCAACCCAAAAGGCGATTTCCAAGCCCTTTTTCTGGGCCGGCACGGCCAGGGAACGCATGGCCTCTTCTACCAGCAGGGGCAGATTGAACGGTACCTGCTCATACTCCAGCATCCCCGCTTCAAGTTTGGAAAAATCCAGAATATCATTAATGAGCTCCAACAGCGAATCGGCCGAGTATTTGACTGTCTCCAGACAGTCCTGCTGATAACGGGACAGGGGAGAATCCAGCACCAGTTCCGTCATGCCGATAATGGAATTCATCGGTGTTCTGACTTCGTGACTCATGTTGGCCAGGAAATCACCTTTGGCACGACTGGCGTCCTCCGCCTTGATTTTCGCCCAGATCAATTCGTCCTCGGTCTTTCGCCGGGCCTGTTCGGAACGATGAAACTGTTTGAAACCGACGGTTATGGCCAACAGACCGAAAAGCCAGATCAGGGAATGGGCGATGGCGGAATTGAAAAGTTCCGTGGCCGCCTGCTGTTCATAGGGAGCCATGGGCACCGTTACCGACAGACCGCAACAGACCTCGTCCAGAACGAAACCATTGTTACGATGGCATTGCAGGCAATTTTTCTCGGTCCGCAACGGGGTGATCAGGCGCAAAAACCGACCCGTTTCATTCTGCTCGATGAGGGAGACATCCTTTCTCCCCTCCCGTAACTGTTGCAACGCAGCCGTTTCGAAGGTGGATGGCCGGTTCAAGGGGTTCAGCGGATTAAGACTGATCAGAGCCGTCTTGATGCCCTGTGACTGATCCTCCAGATCGTAAACCATCTGGCTCATGTACTCGTGGTTGATCATGGTCAGCCGGGTGCCCGAATCGGTGACGACGTCCCGCTGCGGATGCGTGGTCAACAGGTGATTGGGCTGCACCCCCGAGTTGAGATTGACGTAAATACCACCGAACGACCCTCCCCAGCGCCGGTAAACAACGTCCTTGCTGGAAAGCGCCCGGGCCT
>JARRKW010000112.1:0-5210 GCA_037387645.1 Desulfuromonadaceae bacterium | reverse complement strand
CGCCACCCACCTGTGGCTGCGAGAGCTGACCGGACAGCTGGAACAGAAGGTCTGCGAACGCACTGAGGCGCTGACCCTGGCCAATCAACAGCTGCAGCAGGAGATCGCCGAGCACAAGCAGGCCCAGGATGAAATTGCTCTGCTCAATTTCGCCCTGAACCATGTCCACGAGGCCGCCTATCTCATTGACAAGACCGGACGCTTCCGCTTCGTCAACGAGTATGCCTGCGGCACTCTCGGCTACAGCCGCGAAAAACTGCTGACCCTGGAGGTGGCGGACATCGATCCCGATTTTCCCAGCGATCTCTGGCCCGCGCACTGGCTGAAGTTCAAGGCGCAGGGGTCGTTTCTTTTCGAAGGGCGCCACCGGACCAAGGACGGGCGCATCTTTCCGGTCGAGATCAATGCCAACTATTTCGAGTACCGGGGGCAGGGTTTCATCCTTGCCCTGGCCCGCGACTTTTCGGTACGCAAGGAAGCCGAGGCGGCGCTGCGGGCACTGAACGACCAGCTGGACCAACGGGTACGGGTGCGCACCGCCGAGCTTGCCGCCAAGAACGAGGAGCTGGAGCAGTTGAATCAGCTTTTTGTGGGCCGCGAGCTGAAGATGATCGAGCTGAAGGAAAAAATCAAGGAATTGGAGACGACACTGGAAGGCGGGAGTGAATAATAAAACCGGGAAGAACCCCGGGGTTGCGTTCCCGGACGACGCCTTCCTTTCCTTGCTCGCCTAAAGAAGGATGCAGACAAAGGGCGCCCCGCGCTTTGTCCTGCGGGTACCCTGCGCCCAGTAGATGTTTTGCGGGAGGGCGAAAACTCGCTGCGCTCAAACATCCGCCCTCCTGATTCGCAAAACCTCTCCTTGGCTCCGGCTGCGTTGCAGGGGGGAGTGCCACCATGGGTGAATATGGGGGTTTCATAAAACTAGCAACCCCATTACAGGTTGTCTTGATTGCGATAGTTGAAGCTGTGTTGCCCGCTCGCATACGTGGAGGTGCTACGAAGCGCTGATGGTGTCAAGATTGCCGACGGTGTTGGACCCACTGTCCGTCGTGACAGCAGCGCCCCACGCCAGTGGAAACGGGTTTTGCCTACTTTTTAACGTTTAATAAAAAGTAGGTCGCCAGTCGGGGCGAGACCCGACGGTTTTGGATTTGTTTCAGAGCACTGTGGGAGCGGCTTCAGCCGCGATAGCTACCGACAGTTTTTCCTGATAAGCTTAATCAAGACCTGCCCCCTTGCTTTCCGTCTGTTGGTTGGCGGTGCCAAAGAAGCCGCTGGGTAGTGGCATTCCTATGACTGTCAGCATTTGGAGAATGTATCCATGGCTGAACGAAACCTGAGTTTTCAACGGATTTTATGGGCGACGGTCGGTGGTCTTCTCGCCGGGCTGGTGGTCATAATCATCCTGCTGCACGTCATCCAGAAATATGGCGAATTCAATGACCAAGCCGCCTCAATGCGGGCTGCATTTGTCGAACAGCAAAAACAGATGATCAAGCGGGAGGTCGACCGTATCGTCGAGCGGATCGCCTTCGAACGCCGTCAGATCGGTTCCAAGGCCAGCGCCCTGGTGGCGGAGCATGTCCGCCAAGCCTATGGCATGCTGGAGAATCTCCACCAGGAACAAGTCCCGGCCGGTTCCCCCGAGAGCATCAAGCGGCTGTTCATCGATGTCCTGCGGCCCCTGCGGGTTTTTCAGGAGCAGGGCGATTTCTTCATCCTCGACCTGAAAGGGCGCATCCTGCTCGCTACCCGCGAATCCCGTTCTGACGACAAGTCCCTGCCAGCCTTGCGGAACGAGGAAAACCCCGCAATAAGCGCCGCCCTGCTCGAACTGGCCCGGCAGAAGGGGGAAGGGATGCTCCGTTACTCCGGCTCGCAAGGGGAGCTGGTTGCCTATGTCAAACGGTTCGCACCCTACGGCTGGATTCTCGGGTCAACCATCTCGATCCGGGACCTGGAAGCCGATATCCAGAAAAAATTGCTGGACGACATCGCCAAGGTTCGCTACGGCAAAAACGGCTATATTTTCATCGACAATTGGCAGGGCGTGGTTCTCGCCCACGGTGCCCAGCCGGATCTGGTCGGCCAGAATATCTGGGACTACCAGGATTCCCATGGGGTCAAGGTCGTCCAGGACCTGATTGCGGCGGCCCAGACCGCGGGCGGCGACTATGTTTTCTATTCCTGGCGTAAACCCGATACCGGCGAGGAACGGCCCAAGGTGTCCTATTCCAGGGGGGTGCACGACTGGCAATGGATGATCGGCACCGGCGTCTATATCGACGATATAGAAACGGATATTGCGATTCTCCACGATGCTCTCAGGGCCGGTTTGCGCCAGCACATTCTCTGGCTTCTGCTGGTATCCGGCACCGTGGGACTCTTGCTGCTGCTCTTTGTGCAGAAGATTTTTCGCCACCTGTTACGCGACTTTTCGCGCTTCGACACCTTTTTCCACGAGGCCGCCTTCGCCGACCGCGAAATCGAGCTGGCCGGCCTGACCTTCAGTGAATTGCGCGACATGGCCCAAAGTGCCAACAAGATGCTGCGCGACAAGGTTGCGGCCCAGGAGCGGCTGCGCAAACATCGTGATCACCTGGAAGAGGAGGTGGCGGAACGGACCCAGGCGCTCCAGGAAAAGAACCAGCAGCTGGAACAGGCCAAGGAGGCCGCCGAAGCCGCCAACCGGGCCAAGACCGTGTTCCTCGCCAATATGAGCCACGAACTGCGCACCCCGCTGAACGCGGTACTCGGTTTTACCCAGATGCTCAAAAACAGCCGGAATGTGACGGCGGAGCAGCGGGAAAGCCTGGAAATCATTACCCGCAGTGGCGAACACCTGCTGAACCTGATCAACAATGTCCTCGACATCTCCAAGATCGAGTCGGGCCGGATCGAACTCGAGGAGGCGCCCTGCGCGCTGCATCAATTCCTTGAGGAAATCAGAACCATCATGTCCTCCCAGGCCGCGGCCAAGGGCCTCCTCTTCTCCCTCGAGCGGAATCCGGAACTGCCGCGGCGCATCTGCGTCGACGCCGGCAAGCTCAGGCAGGTGCTCATCAATCTCATCGGCAACGCGGTCAAGTACACGGTACGGGGCGGGGTCGTTCTCCGGGTGCGGGGAGATTCCCCGGATAATGCGGAACAGGTGCGATTGCGCTTCGAGGTGGAGGACAGCGGACCGGGCATCCGCGAGGAAGACCGACTGCGTATTTTTGCCCCCTTCGTGCACCTCGGGGAAGATTCCGCCGGCGACGCGGGAACCGGCCTGGGGCTTTCCATCTGCAAGCAATACGTTGAACTGATGGGCGGCGAGATCGGCGTTGGCGACGCCCCCAGCGGGGGAGCGCTCTTTTATTTCACCCTGGCGGCCGCCGTGCTTCCGGCCGAAGAGAGTCCCCTGCCGGCGGAACACGGCAAGGTGGTTGGCCTGGCCGCAGGAACGCCGGCTCATCGCCTGTTGCTCGTCGAGGATCAAGCGGAAAGCCGTCTGCTGTTGCGCAGGTTGCTGAGCCCCCTGGGGTTCGAACTTAAGGAGGCGGTCAACGGCGAAGAGGCGCTCGCCCTCTGGCGCGACTGGCGACCGCAGTTGATCTTCATGGATATGCGCATGCCGGTCATGGACGGTCTCGAAGCGACCCGCCGGATCAAGGCCGCCGACCGGGAAGGCCGGACCCGGATCGTCGCCATCACCGCTCACGCCCTGGAAGAGGAGCGCCGCGAGATCCTGGCCGCGGGCTGTGACGATTTCATCCGCAAGCCCTACTATAACTGGGAGATCTACGATAGTTTGAGCCGTCAACTCGGCGTTCGCTTCCGCTATGAGGAGGCGCTGCCCGTCCCCGATGAGGAAAACGAACCGGCGCTGACCGCCGACGAACTGGCCCGGCTCCCGCGCGAGCTGACCGACGAACTATATGCCGCCCTGGAGCTGCTGGACAGCGCGCGCATTCTGGAGGTCGTCAGCCGCATCGAGCGCCAGGATCCTGCTCTCGGCAGTCGTCTGCAACGGATTGCGGAAAAACTGCAATACCGGGTGTTGTTAAACGCCCTGGAGTGCCGCCTGCAAACAGGAGAGTCTGATGGGTAAACATCCTGAGAACGGACCCGGGGATGTCCAGGGCAACGACATCCTGGTGGTCGACGACAACATCAACAACCTGAAACTGCTGGAAGGCATCCTGAGAGCAGCGGGGTATCTGGTGCGGCTGGCCACGGATGGCGAACTTGCCCTGCGCAGCGCCATGGTTCAGCCTCCTGCCCTGATTCTGCTCGATATCCGCATGCCGGGCATGGACGGCTTTGAGGTCTGTCGCCGACTCAAGGCTGATGAGAGAACGCAGGATATCCCGGTCATTTTCATCAGCATTCTTGAAGATGAGCACGACAAGGTCGACGGGTTCAAAGCCGGAGCGGTGGACTACCTCACCAAGCCAATTCAACCGGAGGAAACCCTGGCCCGAATCGCCACCCACCTGCGGCTGCGCGAGCTGACCGAGCGGCTGGAACAGAAGGTCTGCGAACGCACGGAGGCGCTGACCCTGGCCAATCAACAGCTGCAGCAGGAGATCGCCGGACACAAGCAGGCCCAGGATGAAATTGCGCTGCTCAATTTCGCCCTGAACCATGTTCACGAGGCCGCCTATCTCATTGACGAGAATGGACATTTCCGTTTTGTCAACGAGGACGCCTGCCGCGCCCTCGGCTACAGCCGCGAGAAACTGCTGACCCTGGAGGTGGCGGACATTGATCCCGAATGGCCCAGCGAATGCTGGCCGGAGCACTGGCAGGACCTCAAGGCGCAGAAGTCGATTATTCTCGAAGGGCACCACCGGAGCAAAGACGGACGGATCATCCCGGTCGAGATCAATGCCAACTATTTCGAATACCGGGGGCAGGGCTTCAACCTCGCCCTGGTCCGCGACATTTCGGCTCGCAAGGAAGCCGAGGCGGCGCTGCGGGCACTGAATGATGAACTGGACCAACGGGTACGGGAGCGCACCGCCGAGCTTGCGGACAAGAACGAGGAGCTGGAGCGGTTGAATCAGCTTTTCGTGGGTCGCGAGCTGAAAATGATCGAACTGAAAGAAAAAATCAAGGAACTGGCGGGGGTGCCGGAAGGAGAGGGTCTGGAAGATAACCGTGCGTAGTCGCACCGTAAGGAGCTCAATGGGGTCCGCTTGAAAGAAGGTTAGATTTTCCAA
>JARRKW010000111.1:0-5238 GCA_037387645.1 Desulfuromonadaceae bacterium | reverse complement strand
GGCAGGCGGCGAAAAACCCGACGGGGAATGCCGAAGCCGTAACTGATGTGATTACCTCCGGCCACCACCAGCAGGTGCTCGTCCTGATGTTCGGGGGCGGCCAGATAGCGGGCCACCGATTCGGCCATGGTTTCATCCCACAGGGTCTGAGCCCGGTGAAAGCCGTCCAGGGGAATGCGCCCGTGTTTTTCAACCCGCCCATGATCCCCCAGAATGGCCTTGACCAGAGCTTTCTGGTAGGGGTCATCCAGGTCCATTTCCGGCAGTCGCTGGCGTTCTTCTTCCGTTATTTGAGGGAAGTCGTTCCGGCGTACCGCCGCAACCAGCTCTTTTTCCGCATTGAGCCCGATGACTGGAATCCGGTTATCGCGAGCGAACTCGAGCAGGTCGCGATAGTAATCAAAATCCATTTTCCAGGTTTTATACCAGGCCGATTGTTTAAGAAAATCCTTGAGGGAAAGTTCCCCTTGCGACCAACGGTCCAGGACCTGCTGTTGGCTGCGGCTGAACATTTCCATGCCCAGGGCCAGCTTGCCGGGATAGCGTTGCTGTAACGCTTTGAGCAGGGTCAGTTCCTGGCGGTGAGAAGCGGGGTTGTCATGGGTTTCTCCCACATAGACGATGCGGGCGTCTGTGGCGACGGCCAGCATTTGGGTCTCGTCGACCAAAATGCCGCTGGGCAAATGCATGATGTGTCCCAGCTCAGGTGGTTGGGAGAGTGGATAGGGGGTTTCCGGGGTCAGGCTGTTGGGGGCTGGTGCACAGGCTGTTAGCAGCAGCACTAGAAGGGGTGGGGGAAAAAAATTTCTGAGCATGAAGTCCTCCGTAGGTGAGGTTGGACGATACGAACCCCTGGCAATAGCTGTGCAGGGGGACGTGGGGACCGAACGCCCGAAAAGATTAGACCATAGGTTTGTGTACTGAAACAATCATAAATTCTTTGTCGCCGTCGGTCGGACCTGTTATTCTTATTATATGGAGGGTCCCATGAATCCACTTGTCTCTTCGTTTGCTTTGCCGGTTGGCCGACAAAGGGGTTGGCCCGGATAGGGGTGACGGGGGACCGATAAATCGGAAAACAGGGGGGAAACGCCGATTTCTAATGTTCCTTTTGTGTAAGGTCATGATTTTATGCTTTATTTCTGACAGGTTTATATTTATTGTTTTTACATCTGTGGTCGCATTGGGGGGTTATTGAGATGGTAGATTTTCTTTTCCATAAGATTGAGCGAAAAGATCCCCGTATCAAGGAGTTGTTTCTCCTGCGTTATCAGGTTTACTGCACCGAATGTCAATTTGAGTCGCCGGACGACCACCCTTCCGGTATGGAATCGGATGAGTACGATGAACATTCGGTCCATTTTTGTGCGGTAATCAAGGAAACCGATGAAATTATCGGAACCGTTCGTATTATTCTGCCCTCCGAGCGGGGGTTTCCCATTGAATATCATTGTGATTTGAATTCTGATCGGCCCTCGGTAAATCGGAATTGTGTTGGTGAAATTTCGAGATTGGCGATCAGCAAGGACTATCGTCGCCGGGCGGTGGACCAGGCGTTGTATTCCGAACAGGAAGTCGACATAAAAGAACTTCGGCGCATACATGAGCAGCGGCGGCAATTCGAAAGTCGGATCGTTGCCGGACTCTACCAATGTGTCTATCACGAAAGTCTTGCCCGGGGGCTGACGCATTGGTATGCGGTTATGGTCAAGGGGCTATATTGTTTGCTGCGGCGCTGGGGCATTACCTGGACACCTATTGGACCAGCGGTAGAATATCATGGCCTGCGCAGTCCGTATCTGGCTATCATCGCTGAAAATGAGCGGCAGGCGGTTCGTTTGAATCCGCGGCTGATGGAAAAACCCCCGGGATGGATTGACTGAAGTTTGCGCACGACCGGAAGGGAAGTTCTCATCCGGTTCCTTGTCGTTCCTGTTCAGGATGAATCGAACGCGAAATGTCGGGGGAATTGTTTCTTTGGCTGTCATTGAATTCACGGTAGATCGAAACCTTATTCTGCAACAGTGGGACGCCTGTTTGCGGCGTCCCGCAGGGCAAGCAAGTGAATCCGGCCTGGGTCGCCCCTATTTTGAAGTTTTTCCCCGAATCCAGGGCAAAGAGGGAGATGCGATTGCCGAGACCATGCAGAGCGGCCACTTTAATCGCCTCGACTCCTGTCAATTTCCCTGTTTTTTCGGTCTGATTGAAGCGACTGTCGAGATCGAACCGCTTCTTTCCGGGACTTCGGTGACCGGAGCCAGGGTCCGTGTGGACGCCCTGTCCGGATGCCCTTCCGCCAGCAACCTGAAACAGGTCAGGCATTTGGTGGATATCGGCAAAACCGCCTCGATTCTTTCCCATGGGGTGCGTAATCCGCTTAACGCTATAAAGGGGGCGGTGGTTTATCTTAAAAGCCGTTACAGCAGCGATGCCGATCTGCTCGAATTTACCGGCATCATGGAGGATGAAATTTCTCGCCTCGATAAATTTATCAGCGAGTTTTTGAGTAGCTCCTTTTCCTCTTTCGAACAAAATCCCCACAGTATCAATGCCCTGCTGAAAAAGATTGAACTGTTCGTTACCATGCAGGCCAAAGCGGCCGGTGTGTCCCTGGTATTTTCCCACGGGCTGGTTCCCCCGGTCAGTTTGAACCTGTTTCAGATCGAACATGCAATTCTCAATATTTTGAATAACGCCATTCATGCGGTCGCTGAAGGTGGACAGGTTGTGGTGTCGAGTCGTTGCGAACGGCGCTCGGATAAGCGGTTCGTGGTGATTGAAATTGCCGATAACGGGCCGGGTATGCCGGAGGTTTCCACCGCTGTCGACGATTTCCCCAGGTATGATGTCCCCTGGTCCGAAGGCAAAGGTTTCGGACTGTTTATCGCCCGAGAGGTTTTGCAACACCATGGCGGGCTCCTGGAAATTTCGAGTCGTCAGGGAGAGGGGACCCGGGTTCGGTTGTTGTTGCCGGTTGGTGAAGAGGGGGCGGATTAAATGATTTCTACTGGCGGTCAGGTTTTGGTGGTTGATGACGAGCCCAGTGCTGTACGGGTGTTGACTGCCATCCTGGAACAGGAGGGACACGAGGTTTTTTCCGCCATGAATGTGGCGGAGGCCAAGGCGGTATTGGCTGCGGAAGATGTGGATGCGGTTATTACCGACATGAAAATGCCCGATGGCGACGGGTTGCAGCTGTACGAACACATTAAGTCAGGGTTTCCTGAAACGCCGGTGATTTTTCTTACCGCCTATGGAACGGTTGAATCGGCGGTCAACGCCATGAACCGGGGAGCCTTTTACTATTTCGTCAAACCTCCCGATTATCTGAATCTGAAAAGTATTCTGGTTCGTGCCATAGAGCAGCGACGCCTTAAAAAAGAATTGACCCAATTAAGGCGCCGGCTTTCCGAGACGTCCAAAGTCCCCGTTCTGATTGGTAAATCAGCCGAGATGCAAAAGGTCTATGATTTGGTCGAGGCCATTAAGGACTCGCCCAGCAGTGTCCTTGTTTATGGCGAAACCGGATCCGGTAAAGAAGTGATCGCGCGGACGCTTCATTTCGGCAGCAGTCGTCGCGAGGCGCCCTTTGTGGCGGTTAACTGTGCCGCCATTCCCGGAGAACTGTTGGAGTCCGAACTGTTCGGTTACGAGAAGGGAGCCTTTACCGGGGCGGCGACGCGGCGGGTGGGGCGGATCGAAGAAGCGGACGGTGGAACGCTTTTTCTGGATGAAATCGCCGAACTCGATGTTTCCTTACAGGCAAAGCTGTTGCGGGTTTTGCAGGAAAGGGAAATTGAGCGATTGGGCGGGAACCGGAAGATATCCGTCGATTTTCGCCTGGTCTCTTCCACTAATCGGGATTTGCAGCAGGAGGTAAGCAACGGGGATTTTCGCGAGGACCTGTTCTATCGGATCAACGTGGTGCGGGTTCAGCTTCCGCCACTTCGGCAGCGGCGGGAGGATATTCCTTTGCTGGTTGCGGAATTTATTCGAGAGTTTTGTGTGCGGGAAAACAAAGCCTTGGAGATTTCTCCAGCGGCAATGCAGGTTTTGTGTCGTTATGCCTGGCCTGGTAATATTCGACAGTTGCGCAATGTAATTGAGCGGGCCGTGGTGCTTGCCCGCGGCGCCGAACTTACCGAGCTGGACCTTGCCGAAGATCTTTTGACTCCCGCGGTCCAGGTGTCAAATAATGCTTCCGCAACGGTTGTCAGTTTGCGCCAGCTGGAAGCCGATGCCATTCGCAAAGCCCTGAGGAGTTGCGGGGGGAACAAGTCAAAGGCGGCGAAATTACTTGGCTGTTCCCGCAAAGCACTGTATAAGCGGCTTAAAGATTATCGGATCATGGACATGTCTTAGTCGCCATCCGGTATTTTTGAACGGATGCGAGCTGTTAGGACTGTCTTCGAAAACCCTTTCTTTCGTTTTTTTCGTCGTTCTCACGGATTTCCCTTTTTTCTGTTTTCCTTCGGAAGCGATATTTTGTTCAGTTGGGAAAATGCCACCGCAAGCAGTTGTGTCTTTTGGATACAGCCAGGTTCCGGTGGCGGGCCCCTTTGTGTTTCCCCTGGGCCCAACTGGACTGTTGTTTCTGTTTCCATGGGAAACACTTTTTCGGACGGTTTGTCCGTGAAATTGGTTAACCTGCTGTCTTTACTGCCCGTTAGCGTTTGGCATAAATAATGCTATCTGGAAGGACTCGCTGTATTGTTGTCAAAATATTGTTTTTGGTCTGGAAAGAACGTATCGGTTTTCGGAGTTGGGTTTGGAGTCAGTGTCTTTGACGGCGAAAAGAGTTTTGATTATAGAGGAACACGGTTTTTCCAGGATCTGTTCGGCGTTGCTGGAGCTGAATGGGTTTCGGACAACCTGCATGCAGGATGTTCCGGCACCGGTTGACCTCAACCAGATGGGGGAATTCGGTCTGGCGGTTGTGAGTTATCCGTATGGTGCCGCGGCGCTTGAACTGCTGCGCCAAACCAATCTTCCGTTGTTGATTCTGTCCGATTCTCTGAGTGAATGTTTGTTGAATGTCTTAAAAAAATCCAGAAATTATTATTTTATGTCAAAACCCCTTGACTATGAGCAGTTCAATTCATTTGTCCGGGGTATACTGACTGACCAGATTGCTGAATAGGGAGGATAAAGGCTTGATCAAAAAAATCCTGATGACGTTGGGCATTGTGTGTTTGTTGGCCGCCTGTAATAGCCAGACAAAGGAAGAAATGTTGCAGG
>JARRKW010000110.1:0-5837 GCA_037387645.1 Desulfuromonadaceae bacterium | reverse complement strand
CATGAAATGGTGGCGCCCAGATCGGGGGAACATGTGGTAATCAAAAACTATCCCAACAGTTTTCGCAATACTGCCTTGCTGGAAATATTAAAAGATTGTAAAGTGGAAAACCTTATAATCTGTGGCGCCATGAGCCATATGTGCATTGATGCGACCACCAGAGCAGCTTTTGACCTCGGCTTCACCTGCACCGTGGCTGAAGATGCCTGTGCGACAAAAGATTTGATTTTCAAGGGTAAAACCATAAAGGCCCCGAATGTTCATGCTTCATTTATGGCTGCGCTTTCCGTTCCTTACGCAAGGATCGAATCGACGGATGAGATTATTGAAGATATGGCACGGGAAATTTCAAAGGCATTTTTGTAAACACCGACTCCATACCCCATTCCCTTGCTCTGTTCCGGCCCAAAGTATGCCATAAAGAATGGAGCATTCTGGACATCCTTCATAAGATACCCGCTGTGACGGCTGGGTGTCTTCCAATGAATATTTGTCCTGGTTGCCCCCGCAGCAGGTTCGTGCCGGTGAAGCTGTCGAGATCGATGGCGACATTCCTTTACCTGTGATCGATAACCGAAAAACCCTGCTGTGCCCCGAAGAGGAATATCGCAATAAGTTCGGCCTGGAAGATTATGGGAAAATCAAGGAAATCCGGGCGTGGCTGGGGGAGCATCCGCAGGGAGGGCGATTGTTGGCCTATCTGATGGACAAAGACCCTTATTGCGGTTGACTTCCGCTCCAAACCGATTCTTTTCCAGCGCTTCAATACGGCCCGCTCTTTCGAAATAATCCAGGACACGTGAAAAAAGCCTTCGGATATCGGCCCTTTTTCTGCTCGGTGGTTTCGTGGCAGTTGCCGTGCTGTCCTGGCACGGCCGGTATCATCCGGGTCTGCCTATGGACGTTCCCTTCTCGCAACCGGGCGATTACCATGCGCGCATGGAATACGGCTGGCCTTTCCCCTGCTGGCGTCTGGACCAGGAACCGCAATGGAATGGAACCGGATTCCCGACCGCTTGGACCTGACGGCACTGGTTCTGGATAGGGTCGTCTGGTCCATCCTAGCTGCGGTCTGCCTGCTGCCTGCCGCAGTGACCTTGTGGCGCGATCGGGCGAAAACCGGGCGGTAATGGGAATCTGATGGAGTGAGAAATGAAATTGAGCTCCGGCCGGCCGTAACAGCCCTCTGGCAGTGATTCCCCCTTGCCGTACTCAGCGCTTTGGCCGTGGTCGGGTTCTGGATCGGCCTGGCCCATGCCGAGCACTCCGCCGAAGATGCGTTGTTGCGTCTTCTGCTGACGGGGTCCTCGGATATTTTCTCTTTCTGAATTGCCAGCTCCTCAGCGAACGCCGGGGTTGCGACGGCCCCGCCCGTTACGGCTGTGGCTGCTGCGGTGAGATCGACCCGTTAATGCTGAGTTCTCGATAAAATTATCCGAGAAACGGGTTTTGGTATCTTTGTTTCAATGCTATGCTTAATGATAAAGAGGCCTTGATCAGGTGTATTCTGTCTGAGAATTTTTTGATTTTTTCTTTTTATATCAATTATCTGTAAATAATATTTCACATATCGGATTAACTATTATGAAGTTGGTGCGGAGTGAAATCCGCCGTCATCTGCCGATTGCGGGAGAAGCACGCCGCCTCTTTCATGGGCGCGGCCGCTGCTTTGCCGGCTTCGAGGACATCACCATCGACAGTTTCGGGCCGGTGATTCTGATTATTCTCTACCGCCCCTGGACGCAGGACCGGTTAGATGAACTGAGCTCCCTGCTCACCGACGAGCTGCCCGCTACCGAAACCGTTCTGCTGCAGGAACGTTTTCTGCCCCAGGCGCCGAGTCGGGTGCTGTTCGGGGAGCTGCCCGCGCACAGCGATGCCGTGGAGGCGGGTATGCGGTTCCGGTTGCGTTTGGGGCAGGGGCAAAATATCGGTTTCTTTCCCGATATGGCCGTCGGCCGCGCTCTGGTCCGCCGACTGGCGGCGGGCAGGCGGGTGCTCAATCTGTTCGCCTACAGTTGTAGCTTTTCCGTGGCCGCTTTAATGGGTGGCGCCCGGCAGGTGGTCAACCTCGATATGAACAAGGGGGCTCTGGCCCTGGGGCGGCTCAATCATCAACTCAACGACCTTGACCCACGGCAGGTCAGTTATCTGCCGCTGGAACTGTTTCGCAGTTTCGGGAAGCTGAGGCGGTTGGGACCTTTTGATCTGGTGATCTGTGATCCCCCCTCGGCCCAGGGGAAAAACTTCACCGCCGAGCGTCACTGGCCCAGGTTGTTGCGGCGATTGCCGGAACTGTTGGCGCCCGGGGGCGAGTTTCTGGCCTGTCGCAACGGCCCCGATCTGCCGTCCGGCTTCATCGAACATCTGGTTGCGACCGTTCTCCCCTTGGCCCAGGCCCTCGGACAACATCGTCCGGGAGAGGATTTTCCCGAAGCCTGTCCCGAGCAGGGGACCCAGCTGTTTCACTATCGCCTGCCTTGATAACCGCAGTGGAGTGAGGATTCCATGTCCGAAAATGAAGTTCGCGTCAGCAGCTGGAATCAATTGCAGGACGAATTATTCAGTGATTCCTGGAGTCCAAGCTTGGGGAGGTTTCGTTCGCGCAATGCCTTTCGCGGTCTTTCCGACAGCAACTATACGTTGATATCCGGTTTGATCCGCCTGGGTGGCGATTTTGTTGAAGTCGAAAAGCATATCCTGCGGAATTTCAAAAAATACGCCCACCGATCGGTGGCCGGTGGCGATTCGACCTGGCACTGGTTGTCCGTCGCTCAGCACTTCGGTTTGCCCACCCGATTGCTTGACTGGACCTATTCGCCCTTTGTGGCCATGCATTTCGCCACCGCCAATATTGAAAAATTCCATGTCGATGGCGTGATCTGGGCGGTTAACTACGTGCAGGCGCACCAGATGCTGCCCGGCAGCCTCTGTGGCGCTCTGGACCGAGAAGGGGCCAATGTGTTTACCGTGGAAATGCTGGCGGATTCGGTTTGGTCCCTGAGTGATCTGAACAACCTCTCGCGGGAGGATTTCATCATCTTTTTCGAGCCGCCGTCCATGGAGGATCGTATCGTCAATCAGTTTGCCTTTTTCTCCACCATGTCCGATCCGCGTCTTTCCGTCGATTCCTGGTTAGCGAACCATCCCTCCATTTGGCGCAAAATCATTATCCCCGCCGAGCTGAAATGGGAAATCCGGGACAAGCTGGATCAGGCCAATATCACCGAACGGGTGCTTTTCCCCGGGCTCGATGGGTTGAGCAGTTGGCTCAAGCGGCATTACAGTCCCAAGGGCTGATCCTGAGAATTACAGATAGCTGCGGGCGCCCACGAAGGTTTTTTGGAAGTAGCCGGAGCCGAGGCTGGAAACGCGGACACTTTTGCCGCGACGCGGGGCATGAATGAAACGGTCGTTACCGATATAAAGACCGACATGGGAAACCCGGCGGCCGCCGTTGGTGGCGAAAAACACCAGATCCCCCTTGCGCAGAGCGCTTCTGCTTATCGGTCGACCGGCATTGTACTGGTCGCGGGAGACCCGGGGCAGTTTGAGGCCGTTGAGGCGGTAGGTAACCATGGTCAGACCGCTGCAATCAAAACCGTTTGCGGCGGTGGTTCCCCCCCAATTATAGGGTACACCGATAAAACCGCGGGCGGTGGAAACCAGATTCTGACGCAGGTTCGACGGTTTGCTGCCGGCGGTTGTTGGGGTTTTGGCGCTTTCCGGTATGACGATGAAAAAACTGTCGATAATGCCCAGGCTCTGCAGGATTTCGGCTTCCTGGCGGGCGGCGGCATAACTGTCATGGTCACCGAACCGGACTTTGTACAGGCCGGATTCGTGCAAGAAGGAATAGGCGTCGATCTGGCGACTTTCCAACAGGGCGGCAAGTCGGGTGGCATTGTCCGGATTGGCAAAGGCGCCGACCTGAATGGTGTAGCCGATTTGCTTCAGGGTTGACTGGATGTCTGTTTCCGCCGCTGCCGACGGGGATGGTATGTTGTCGCTGTGAGGTGGGGATGGGGCGGCGCAGCTGCTCAGCAACGCCCAGAGCAGGAGGCCAAGGCCCGACCATTTTTGCAGAAACATCTGTCCTCCGGTGATTGCGCATGATATGAAGAGCAGGATAGCACAGGCGTGTTTGCAACGGCAAGATCGAGAAAGGTAACCATGTAATGGATTTTCCGTCAATTTATCGGGCGACTTTGGAAAAATGGGGCACCGAGGCCCAATACGATCAGGCCATCGAGGAATGCGCCGAACTGATCGCCGCTCTGAAACATTTTAAACGCAACCGGGTCAGCGAAACCGAAATCATTTCGGAACTGGCGGATGTGACCCTGATGATAGGCCAGTTGTCCTGGATGTTCGGCCAGGAAAAAATCGATGCGGCGGTGCGGGAAAAGCTGGAAAAATTGAAACAATTGCTGGCGGCACCGTGAATCGCGATGCTCTTTGTCGCACGCTGCCGCTGCCCGACGGCAGAAGGCTCGGTTATGCCGAATATGGAGACCCGCAAGGACAACCGGTGGTCTATTGTCACGGTTTTCCCGGCTCCAGACTGGAGGGACAGTTGGCCCATGCGGCCGCACGTCAGCTGCATATCCGTTTGCTGGCCATCGATCGTCCCGGCTATGGCCGGTCGGATTTTTTGCCCGGGCGCACGCTGCTCGACTGGCCTTTGGACCTAGGTTGTTTTGCCGATGCCCTCGGCTTGCGAAAATTCGGGCTGCTCGGTGTTTCCGGGGGGGCGCCCTATGCTCTGGCCTGCGCCGCCCTTATTCCCGAGCGGATTGAACGTTTTGTCCTGGTTTCGCCGTTGGGCCCCGGGGAGAAATCATTGGCCGGCTCTTCTTCTCCCGGTTTGCTTCGCTTTCTGGTGCATATGGGCCGGGAACGGCCCCGCATCTATTTCTGGATTGGGCGACTGTTGGCCGGTCTGCTTCATTACGTCCCGGACATACTTCTGCGATTGCAGTCCCGGGTTGCCTCGGCGGTTGATCATGATATTTTACGGGACGCCGATACCCGGGCGGTTCTGCAACAATCCGGACGGGAAGCTTTTGTGCAAAAAGGTTGCGGACCCGCTAGCGATCTGGGGATCTATGCCGAAAACTGGGGGTTCCATTTGCAGGAAATCCGGTTGCCGGGAATTCTCTGGCAGGGACTTGCTGATATAACAACCCCACCGGAGATCGCCAGGGAATTGGCGGCGTCTTTACCCCTCTGCCGATTGCGGTTGATTCCGGAAGAAGGGCATTTTTCCCTGGTGATTCGCAGAATGCATACGATTTTGGCGGATTTTACGGCTGGAAGAAACGATTCGTTTAAGATAGAATCGTCGGCGGGTTAACGGCGGGATGAAAAAACTATTGCAGCGGATTGAGCGGGAGGAACGGCATGACTGAGGGCCATGAGCAAAGAAAGCAGAGGCGCGAACAGACCATCTTTTATCTGGAAGCCGTTGATGTTGAAACTGATCAGGAGATTGGTCGGGTGGTTGATATGACACCGGATGGCCTGATGATCATCAACAAAGACCCCTTGGCCATCAATCGTATCTATCACCTGAAGATCAAATTGCCCAAGGAACTCGCGGGGGATACGGAGTTGTACTTCAAAGCGGAATGTCGCTGGTGCCGGCAATCGATCAACGACCAGTTTTTCGACGCCGGGCTGCGGATCACCGATATTTCGGCCGACGATAAATTGCGTATCGATATGGTGTTGAAGTTTTACACGTTCCCGAGCGATATCTGAATCGGGATCACACCGGTCCGGGATGCACGGTGCTGCCTCCGCATTGACCGGCCGGTTCGGAACGGGTGGTTCCC
>JARRKW010000109.1:0-5251 GCA_037387645.1 Desulfuromonadaceae bacterium | reverse complement strand
GTTCGAGCAGCACCGCCAGGGCCTCGGGTTCCTGGCGACCGAGAACCAGGGGCACACCCGGCTTGATGATGCCCCCTTTTTCCGCGGCAATCAGGCCGAGTTCAGCGCCGAGATGAGCGGTATGATCCAGACAGACGGGGGTAATGACCGACAGCAAAGGCGCGGTAACAGCGTTGGTGGCATCGAGACGCCCGCCCAGGCCCACTTCGAGAATGGCGAAGTCCACCCCCTCACAGTCAAAATGGAGCAGCGCCATGGCCGTGGTAAATTCAAAAAAAGTGGCGGGGACATCCGCCGACAACCGACGCAGCTCTTCGGTGTACTGAACCACCTGCTCCTCGCTGATGAACCTGCCGGAAACCTGTATCCGTTCCGTAAAGGAATGCAGATGGGGTGAGGTATACAGACCAACCCGGTAACCGGCCGCCAGCAGAATGCTCGCCAAACCTGCACAGACGGAACCCTTGCCGTTACTGCCGGCGACATGGATCACCCCGTAACCCCGCTCGGGATGTCCCAGCCGATTCAACAGCTCTCGAATATTGTCCAGTCCCAGCTTGATGCCAAAACGCTGAAGACCGTACAGGTAATCGAGACTCTGCGCAAAATCCACGCTCAACTCTTGGTGAAAACCCGGAGTATGCGCGAAAGGGTTTGCTTCATCTCCTTGCGGGGAACAATCATGTCCACCATGCCGTGCTCAAGGAGGTATTCGGAACGCTGAAAACCCTCGGGGAGGGTCTGACGAATGGTCTGTTCAATCACCCGGGGACCGGCAAAACCGATCAAGGCTTTGGGTTCGGCCATGTTGATATCTCCGAGCATGGCAAAACTGGCCGTAACGCCCCCGGTCGTCGGATCGGTCAAGACCGAAATGAAGGGCAGACCGGCCTTCTTCAGCTTGGCCAGGGCGGCGCTGGTCTTGGCCATCTGCATCAGGGAAAGAATGCTCTCCTGCATGCGCGCTCCCCCGGAGGAGGAGAAAACGATGACCGGACAAGCTTTTGCCAATCCCAGCTCGATGGCGCGGGTAATCTTTTCCCCGACTACCGAACCCATACTGCCCCCCATGAAGCCGAAATCGAAGACACCGACCGCCACCGGCATCCCCTCGATGGTTCCCTTGCCGCAGATCACCGCATCGCTGCTGCTTTTTTTGACGGCCGCCCGGATCCGATCCTTGTAGCGTTTGGAATCCTTGAAATCGAGAAAGTCGACGGATTCCATGGCACTGTCCATTTCAGCAAAGGAACCCTGATCGATAATCAGATTGATACGCTCGCGCGCCGAAATCCGAAAATGATAATCGCACTTCGGACAGACATTGAGATTGCGCTCAACCTCTTTGGTATAAATTATTTCGTTGCAATTCTTGCATTTGGTCCAGATCCCCTCGGGCATCTGAACTTTCTTCGATTCTACCGGAGCAATCGGGGCTTTCGATCTGGTGAACCAGGACATATGTCTACCTCGCCATTAGCCGTATTCGTGAACTGAAGAAAAGGAGTTTGCACTGTCGCCCAACGCCCGGCCTGAGACGCAAAACGCAACATCACTTCGGCAACAGTCGGCGCTTCTTCCAAGCCCCCCCTCCAAGGAAAGCACTTTCCAACCGTACCTGAGCGGACACGGCTTTCCCATTTTTTCAAAATTGAATGGATTACCTTAATCGAAGCGGGCTTTCATTTCAACCGTTTTCTCCGGCCAGCAACCGCCGGACCTGCTGCAACAGCCGCAAAAACATGGTTTCGGTAACCCGACCGGTCTGCACATTATAGCGACTGGTGTGATAACTGGCCACCAGCGTCAGGCCGTTCTCCAGGGGATAACACCGGCCGTGCTCGAACGGATAGGCCTTGAGCGAAGGGATCATTTCCTGCGCCTTGAACAAGCGCAGACAACTGAGGAACGCCTCGCGCCCCAAAGCCAGCACCACCTGCACTTGCGGCAGGGAAACCAACTCCCGGGCCAGATATGGACGACAGCAGGCGAACTCCTCGGCATTCGGCTTATTGAGCGGAGGCGCGCACTTAACCGCATTGCTGATGAACAAATCACTCAGGCGCAAACCGTCCTCACCATGCACCGCCTCGGCTTGACTGGCGAATCCGGCCCGATGCAGCAACGGATACATGAAATCACCGGCGCCGTCGCCGGTAAAGGGCCGACCGGTTCGATTGGCGCCATGGGCGCCGGGCGCCAAGCCGACCAGCAAAACCCGGGCGGCCGGATCACCGAATCCGGGGACCGGCCGGTTCCAGTAATCGGCCCGGCGACGTTGCCCTTTGGGCGGCAGCTGCCGCAGATACGCCACCAAGCGGGGACACTGCCGGCAGGCGATCAGATGCTGGATAAAGTCAGGATCCACAACGATATTCCTGGGTTAACCCGCCGACCTGAAACCACCGGAACGGGACAGGCGACAAAGGGACAGGTTGCAATGCAATACCTGGGATAAAAAAGACAGCCCGCTGCCAAAGATCAACTATCCGCTCCGGGCTTGGGCGCATCGCTCCTGGGACGGCGGGAGCGACGGCGACGCGAGGACGAGGTCTTGCCTTTCGCCTTGTTGCCGGGCGGAGTCCGGGGGTGGGGGGGCGACTTCTTCCGCGGCGCGCTGCGTTTGTAGTCCCAGACAAAATCCCCCTCTTCGGGAAAACAGCTGGGAATTTTCCGCCCGAGATAGGCCTCTATATCCGGCAGATGATAAACCAGCTCCTCATCGGCGAAACTGAGCGCCTTGCCGACCGCCCCGGCCCGCGCCGTTCGCCCGATGCGATGGACATAATCCTCCGGATCCTGGGGCAGGTCATAGTTGATGACATGGGTCACCTGATCGATATGAATCCCCCGGGAGGCCACATCGGTGGCCACCAGAAAGGTCAGTTTGCCGGTCTTGAAATCGTCCAGAATCCGCATCCGTTTCTTCTGGGCGATATCGCCCGAAATCACGGCGGCCCGCTGGTCATTGGCTTTGAGCCGATCCGCCAGGTGCTCGGCCTCGCGTTTGGTATTGACAAAAATCAGCACCCGTTCGGCGCTCGGATCCTGTTGCAGCAATCCCAACAGCAGGGGGAATTTCTCCCGACGGGAAACGTGGTAGAGCATCTGGTCGATTTTATCCACCGTCACCTGTTCGGGAAGGATTGCCACCTTTTCCGCCAAATCCATGAACTCATAGGCCAGTTCGGTGACCCGCGGCGAGAGGGTGGCGGAATAGAGCATGGTCTGACGTTTTTCGAAGGGGGGGAGCTTGCGCAGGATATAGCGCAGATCCTTGATGAAACCCATGTCGAACATGCGATCCGCTTCATCAATGACCAGAGCCTCAATGCGATCGAAGGAAAAAACCCGCTGGCGGGCGTAATCAATCAACCGTCCCGGCGTCGCCACAATGATATCAACCCCTTCCTTCAAGGCGTTGCGTTGTTTGTCGTAATCCATGCCGCCGAAAATCGCCTGCATCTTCAGGTCGCAGAAAGCCCCCAGCCCCTTGGCGTCCTCACAGATCTGCACCACCAGCTCACGCGTCGGGGCAATGATCAGCGCCCGCGGATCGTTGTTGGTCGACTGATCGCTGACCAGCAGCCGGGAAAAGAGGGAAAGAAGAAACGCTGCGGTCTTGCCGGTCCCGGTCTGGGCCTGGGCGACAACGTCCTTGCCAGCCAGGGCCAGGGGAATGGTTTCCTCCTGGACCGGGGTAAGTTCGACAAAGCCGACTTGGGCAATCCCCTTGAGAACCGGCTCCGGCAGATTCAGTTCGGTAAATTTCATGGTTTCCTTTCGTTACAATACGGACCGGGCCTGGCGAATGAAATCCGCCACCCGCTGCGGATCCTTCCGTCCCGGGGCACTCTCGACGCCACTGGAAACATCGACCCCGTAGGGCCGTACCTTGACAATGGCTTCGGCCACGTTGTCCGGCGTGAGTCCGCCGGCCAGAATCACCCGCTGCTGCTTCGCAACCCGCGCCGCCAGTTGCCAATCGCAAAGCTGGCCGGTGCCACCGTAGCTGCCCGGCCGCCAGGCATCGAGCAGCAGCGCCGACACCTGGTAATCCTCCAGCCCGCGCAGGCTCTCCTCCCCCTTCACCCGCAACGCCTTGAGCACCCGGTGGGGCGGATGAAGACATTGTTCGGGCTTCTCGTCGCCATGCAACTGGATCAGGTCGAGGCCACAGTCGGCGACGATCTCGCGGATACGTTCGGGAGCCTCGTTGACAAAGAGACCGACCGTGGTCACGAAGGGGGGCAGTTCGGCAATGATCCGCCGGGCCTGTTCGGGACGCACCGCCCGCGGGCTTTTTTCGTAAAAAACCAACCCCAGCGCGTCCGCCCCACTGGCGGCCGCATGCAGGGCGTCTTCGATGCAGGTAATGCCGCAGATTTTGACTTTGACCATGAGTTCACCTGAAGGGGCAAGCGACAATCCGCCCGCTGCTGCCGCGCCGACACGGGCAGAGTAAAAAACCTGCTGTCAGCATCAGCTCATTTCGGACCGGTGCGCCAGCAATCAGATGGATCACTCCACTCCCATCAGCTCATGCAGCTTGGCCCCGATGTCGGTCTCCCGCATGAGGGATTCGCCGACCAGGAAGGCCCCGGCGCCGGCCGCCAGCAGCCGCTTGATATCGACACGCCGGTTGATACCGCTTTCGGACACCACCAGCCGATCGGCGGGAATCAGCGGCCGCAGCTGTTCGGTAACGCCGAGATCCGTAACGAAGGTACGTAAACTGCGGTTATTGACACCGATCAGTTCGCAATCGGTCTGCAAGGCCAGCTCCAGCTCGGACTGGTCATGCACCTCGAGCAGCACATCCAGCCCCAGTTCCCGGGCACAGGCGGAAAAATCCCGCAGCTGCGGGAAGTCGAGCATGGCCGCGATCAGCAGAACGGCGTCGGCTCCGTAGACGCGCGCCTCGACAATCTGGTAGGGATCGCAGATGAAGTCCTTGCGCAACAGCGGCAGAGCAACCTGCGCGCGAATCGCCCGCAGATAGTCGAGATGGCCGAAAAAGAACCTCTCGTCGGTCAGTACCGACAGGCAGGCGGCGCCGTATGCCTGGTAGGTCTCAGCAATGACGAGGGGATCGAAATCGGTCCGGATCACCCCCTTGGAAGGGGACCCCTTCTTCACTTCGGCGATGATCGCCGTCCCGCCCGCCTGGTACTTGGCTCGCAGCGCCCGGACGAAGCCGCGCGGCCGATCCTCAACCGAGGCCAAACGCTGCCGCAACTGCGCCAGGGGC
>JARRKW010000108.1:0-10248 GCA_037387645.1 Desulfuromonadaceae bacterium | reverse complement strand
GGGGTCAGGCCGCTGGCGGCATTGCGGGCCGCGAAACTGTGTCCCGAACCGGGAATGGCGTTTTCGATAAAGGTCTTGGTCTGATTAAGAACCCGGTGCAGACGTTGCAGGTCGCTGAAGATGGACAGAATGGCTTCTTTCAGTTGGGTCTGGTCGAAGGCGCCACTGACCGCCCAGTCCACGGCCTGGTCATAAACCTTGAGGGTGCGTACCAGTTGCGGGTCGCGATAGGACAGCAGGGAAAAGGTGCCCCCCTCGTTGCTGTAGGAGGCGAGCCCACCGTAGGCCCCCCCTTTTTCCCGGATTTCCCGATGCAGATAGTTGGCCCGCAGCAGTTTGGCCAGGACCATGAGGGCGGCGCTGTCGGGGTGGGTATAGGGTACGGTACGAAAGACCCGGGTGACGTAATTGACCGGCACCGAGGTGGCCCAGCCGCGATTCTGCGGGGTCGCGGTAAAGGGTGGTAGCGGCAAATCCGTTGGAGTGCCGCGATCGGGCAGGTTTTGCAAAAACCGGGTCAGGGCCGGATTGATGGCATCGAAGGCTGTCGGTTCCGCAGTGACGGCGCAATGGAGGTTGCCTTTGCCCAGCAGCAGACGGCTCAGCTGCTGCATCTGTTCGGAGAACTGCCGCAGCTCGGGGTCAGGCCGCTGGCGGCATTGCGGGCCGCGAAACTGTGTCCCGAACCGGGAATGGCGTTTTCGATAAAGGTCTTGGTCTGATTAAGAACCCGGTGCAGACGTTGCAGGTCGCTGAAATCCGGTGCCTGAAACAGGTCGCCCAGAATGTCGAACATAGCGGCCTGATTGCGATTCAGGGCTTTGCCCTTGACATAGATCAGGGCCTGAAGACGATCGAGACGATCCGGTTCATCCAGGATCAGCGAACGGGCCTGGATGCCGCCGGTGCTCGCTTCCATGCGTTCGGCCATTTCGGCGTAACCGTGACCGGCGGCGCCGATCTGCGTCAGCAGGGTGGTGAAGATGGGAACCAGGGGGCGTAATTGCGCCGGCAGATGTTCCGTGGCCAGAGGCATGGTGAGGTAACCGATGCCGTTGGTCGGTTGGTCGAACCAGCGTACCGGGCGGTCCGCCAGGATGCTGAGGCGGTTGGTCACCGGCAGCTCCTGTTCGGGGATGTCGGCAAGCTCCAGGGTCGGCAGGCAGGAGAGATCATCGATCTGCTCCTGCGCATCCTGCAGCTCTTTCGCCTGATTCCGCAACTGTTCGACCTGCTCGGCGCTTAAGGATGAACGCAATTGCTCCAGGTTGTCGGCCAGGGTTTGTTCCTGTTTGGCCTTCATGCCGAGGTCCGGTTTCAGGGTCAGGGTGACCCGGTGGGGATTGTCCAGCAGATAGCGTCGGATCAGTTGCTGGAAAAAGGGACCGGCGGCCACCTCTTCCCGCAGGCGGGTCAACAGGGCGTCGAAACGCAGGGCATCCGCGGGTCGGCCGCCATGGATCCAGTTTCCCATGATGCGCATGAGCAATCCCAAAGAATAGGGGTATTGATCTCCGGTCACTTCCTTGACGGAGAATTCGAGACGGTGGATGACCCCTTCAATCCGTTCCTTGCTGAATCCCGTTGCGGCCACCTGGCTCAGGGTGTCCAGGATCAATCGCTCGATGGCTTCGGTGTGTTCCGGTTCCGTCCCCTGCAGGCCGGTGGCGAAGAAGGTGGTGCGGTAATCGTCATGGTAACCGTTTCCGGGAGCCAGATTGGTGCCGAGTCCCGAATCGAGCAGCGCTTTGTACAGGGGAGCGCCGGGATTGCCCAACAGCAGGCCGGCCAGCAGGGAGAGGCCGAGACGATCCAGTTGTTCGTTGATGTCGCAGGTCAGCCAAGCCGTCTGCACCAGGGTGCGGCCTTCGGTCGGAGTGCCCGGATCGAGGGGAAAGGTTTCCTCCTGGCGCCAGGGCTGTTGCAGGTGGGTTTCCGGGGGGACTTCGCTGGTGACCGGGCTGGCGTCGAAATGCCGCAGGGCCTGGTCGTCGATGGCGGCCAGGATTTCCGCCAGATCGAAGTTGCCGTAGCTGAACAGATAGGCGTTGCTGGGATGGTAGTAGCGGGCGTGGAAGGCGCGCAACTCGTCCCAGTTCAGCTTGGGGATGTCCTCCGGTTCTCCTCCCGAATTGTAACGATAGGTCGTGGTCGGATAGAGCGCCTGTCCGATTCGGCGACTGAGCAGTGAGGCCGGGTCGGACATGGCCCCTTTCATCTCGTTGTAAACGATCCCCCTGTAGGTCAATGCCGATTGGGGATCGTTCGGATCGGAAAATTCCAGGCGGTGTCCCTCCTGGCGGAAATCCCGTTCTCGGAGAAGGGGAAAAAACGCTGCATCCAGATAGATGCCGAGCAGATTGAAAAAATCCTTATGGTTCTGACTGGAAAAGGGATAAAGGGTCCAATCGTTGGCGGTCAGGGCGTTCATGAAGGTGTTGAGGCTGCGTTTGAGCATGGAAAAAAACGGATCGCGTACCGGATAGCGCCGGGACCCACAGAGGGCGGTATGCTCGAGAATGTGAGCCACCCCGGTGGAATTTTCCGGTGGGGTGCGGAAACCGACGGCAAACAGGTTGTTCGAATCCTCGGCCGCCAGGTGGACCATCCGGGCACCGGTCCGGTCGTGCTGCAGTTCGACCAGGGTCAGATTGATTTCGGCAAGGGGCGTGACTTCGGTCACGGTAAAGCCGTGCATGCGGGTTCCGGCAGGCCAGGGTTTGGGATCCATGTATATCCACCTCAATGGTTTGATTAAAAGAGAGTTTAACAGTCTAGCGTACCCCGGGGCATTGTGCCAGGGGTAAATGATCATGGAATATGGCGAACAAAGAAAAAGCTCCACGGAAATTTCCGTGGAGCTCGATTCTCGGTTTTGGGTTAACGCTTAGTTTTTAACGACGTTGGCGGCCGCCGGGCCTTTTTGTCCCATTTCGATGTCGAAGGTGACACGTTCCCCTTCCGCCAGCGATTTGAATCCATCACCCTGAATCGCAGAGAAGTGGACAAACACATCGGGGCCGTTTTCCTGCTCGATAAAGCCAAATCCTTTTGCATCATTAAACCATTTCACAATACCTTCTGCCATTGTCCTAGCTCCTTTTCCGATTGGGCATTAAACCTTTGCTGTGACGCTTTGCCGGTAACTACGAAAATCAGGCCACCGATCCCTCCTGTGACCATGCCGCTCATCCTAACTAGGGGACGTTTTCTGCTCTGGGTATTCGAATATTGTTAATTTGTTTGAATAAACAAATCATCCCTAACATATTTTTAACGATAAAATCAAGGAATTAAAGTCCTGTTAGGGCGATGGAGCAATTTGCCTCCGGCCGAAACAGTTTGTCTGGTCCGGCAAATGGTCGCCGTTGCGGCATCTTTCTGCCAGACGGACAGGTGTTCGCGCCGGCAGGGTCAAGTTGCCGGCAGGGCGGTGATGAAAATTTATTTTCAAATTTGGCAAAAAAATCTTTTGTCGAATTTTCAAGAAGTTGGGGGACTGTCCACAGGAGTTGTGGATAAACTGGAAAAAAACCGGGGCTTGGTGCTGGAAAGTGCCCTAGGAACGAAACAAATAACAGGTTGCACAAAAAACAGGCAATGGTTTTGGCACTTATAATTTCAATGGTTTGAAGCATTTTTGGAAGCCGGAAGGGGGCATTTTCGAGTTCCTTGTGAATGTTGTCCGGGACATTTTTGGCATGGGCTAATTTTAATCTGCTGTGGATAGGGAGCGGGGATGTCCCCTTGTTTTTTAATGAGGTTTAATGTCGGCGCTGCCGTCGTTTTGGCCGGTAGCGCCGGTTTTCCTGGAATGCTTCTGGATGGGATCAGGGCAAATAAATGGGTTGCAAAAATGTGGTTGGACTGATATAAAAACGAGCTCGTCGGAGCGTAGCGCAGCCTGGTAGCGCACCTGCCTTGGGAGCAGGGGGTCGGAGGTTCGAATCCTCTCGCTCCGACCAGATTCGCGCCAGTAGCTCAGCAGGATAGAGCAACGGCCTTCTAAGCCGTGGGTCGGGGGTTCGAGCCCTCCCTGGCGCGCCATTTAAAATCTGACCGAAGGCGTGTCAACTTTTCAATTGACAAGAATGGAACCTTTGGGTAGGATTCTTCGGATGTTGTGGTGGGTGTAGCTCAGTTGGTAGAGCACTGGATTGTGGCTCCAGTTGTCGAGGGTTCAAGCCCCTTCACTCACCCCATTTGATTTCTCTGGCCCACCTTTTTACCGTACCAATGAATTTGTGGCGTTCGCGTCACAGGTGAGTCGGCAAAAAGATGGGCTTTTCGTTATTTTCGTCCTGTTTTTGCGGACGCTGGCGGCAGTAAATCCGCGCAGGCATGGTTGGGCGACCGAAAATGAGGATTGCCCGTCGGAATCGACCTGCTAACGGTCGAAATACATGGTTGGCTTGATGGCCCTGAGGGGGCTCCGGAGGGGCTGCTCCCATTTCCTTGTTTGAGAGTCAAATCACTGTTTTTGTCGACTTGCAGGATTGCTCGTCCCTCTCAGGTTGCTTGGCTCCTCGGTTCCCGTTTGATGCGAGAGTGGCGGAATTGGCAGACGCACTGGACTTAGGATCCAGCGGGCAACCGTGGGGGTTCGACTCCCCCCTCTCGCACCAACCCTTCTTTTTCAGCCTGGGTGCTGAATCCAATCGTAAACGATTCGCGGACGATTTGTCTGCGACGTCTCTCTTTAGTGGTCAATATATATATTGTGAGGTAGCAGATGAACGTCACCGTAGAAGACATCAGCAGCATAAAAAAGAAACTTTCCATTGAGGTGGCCGCCGAGGCCGTTAACGAGGAATGGGAAAAGGCCTATAAAAAGATTTCCAAATCGGCGAAAATAAAAGGTTTCCGCCCCGGCAAGGCGCCGCGTTCGGTGGTTGAGAAATACTATGCGCCGCAGCTGGAGGAGCAGGTGCTGGGGCGTCTGATCAATGATTCCTATTTCAGGGCCTTGGTTGAACATCGGGTAGCGGCGGTGGCCGATCCCGAAATTGTGGAAAGTTCGCCGCTGCAAAAAGGTGAGGCGTTCTCTTTTCAGGCCGAGGTGGAGATCAAGCCGGAAGTGGCGGTCAAGGACTATACCGGTTTGGAGCTGAAAAAGGAAAAATTTGAACTCGACCCGACCGTCATCGATGCGCGTCTCGATGAGATGCTGGCCGGACGGGCCGAATTGCAGACTTCCGACCGCTCGACCGCTCAGGACGGCGATTTTGTGATCATCGATTTTGAAGGGTTCGTCGACGGGGTCGCTTTTGCGGGCGGCAAGGCCGAGGGGCATCAGCTGGAGCTGGGTTCCGGTGCCTTCATCCCCGGGTTCGAGGAGCAGTTGGCGGGCATGGGCAAGGGGGAGGAGAAGGAGATCGAGGTGACCTTCCCCGAGGAGTACGGGAATAAGGAGCTGGCCGGCCAGAAGGCGACCTTCAAGGTTGCCTTGCACGAAATAAAGGAAAGGGTGGTTCCGGCCCTGGATGACGAATTCGCCAAGGGATTCGGTCTGGACAACTTGCAGGAGCTGCGGGAACAACTCGAAGAGAGCCACCGGCGTCAGGAGCAGAACCGGATTGACGGCGATTTGCGGGAAAAGGTGGTTTCGGCCCTGATTGCGGGCAATCCGGCGGAGGCGCCGGAAGCCATGGTGAAAAGCCAGCTTGACTATATGCTGCAAAACATCACTAACCGCCTGCAGCAGCAGGGTATGAGTCTGGCCATGATGGGTATGACCGAGGACTCTTTCCGGCAGATGTATCGGGACGCCGCCGTCAACCAGGTCAAGGGCAGTCTGATTCTGGAGGGCCCACTGGATACGGTGAAGAAATATTATGCCGCTCCCGAGGCCAGGCATGGACTGATGGCACAGATCGTTGAAGAAAAGGTCATGCAGTTTCTGTTGGACAAGGCGACCATTGAAGAGGTTTCCAAAGAGGAATTGGCCGAAAACCAGACCGAATCGGAGGAATAAACCCCATGAGCCTGATACCGATGGTGGTGGAGCAGACCGGACGCGGCGAACGGGCCTATGATATCTATTCGCGCCTGCTGAAGGATCGCATCATCTTTCTGGGTGGAGCGATCGACGACCATCTGGCGAATCTGATTATCGCCCAGCTGTTGTTCCTTGAGTCCGAGGACGCCGAGAAGGACATTCATCTCTATATCAATTCCCCCGGTGGGGTGGTGACCGCCGGTCTGGCTATTTACGACACCATGCAGTATCTCAAGGCGCCGGTGTCGACCATCTGTGTCGGTCAGGCGGCCAGTATGGGGGCTCTGCTCCTGGCGGCAGGGGCGCAGGGGAAGCGCTTTGCGCTCCCCCATTCCCGCATCATGATCCATCAACCGCTGGGAGGGTTTCAGGGCCAGGCGACCGATATCAAGATTCACGCGGAAGAGATTCTCAAGGTTCGGGATACCCTCAACGGTATTTTGGCTTCCCATACCGGGCAACCGTTGGAGCGGATAGCCATCGATACCGAGCGTGATTTTTTCATGGGTAGCGAAGCGGGGAAAGAATATGGTATCATCGACGACATCGTACAAAGAAAAGGCTGATTAATTTAGCGCGGAGGTTGTTTAGTGAGTCGAGACGATACCCAAACGGGACAGTTGATCTGTTCTTTTTGCGGCAAGGCCCAGGAAGAGGTTAAAAAGCTGATTGCCGGGCCGGCGGTGTATATCTGTGACGAATGTATCGAGCTGTGCAAGGATATCATCGCCGAAGAAGCCAAGCTTGAGGATGCCTCCCAGCGGGGGACGGGGCATCTGCCCAAGCCGTCCGAAATCAAGGATGCCCTCGATGATTTCGTGGTCGGCCAGGAACGGGCGAAAAAGGTTCTGGCCGTTGCGGTCTACAATCATTACAAGCGGGTCGAATTCAGCGGCAAAACCGGGGATGTCGAGGTCCAGAAAAGCAACATTCTGCTGCTGGGCCCGACCGGCAGCGGGAAAACCCTGCTCGCCCAGACCCTGGCGCGCATTCTCAATGTGCCTTTCGCCATTTCCGACGCGACCAACCTTACCGAAGCCGGCTATGTCGGCGAGGATGTGGAAAATATCATCCTCAGTCTGCTGCAATCGGCCGATTATGATATTGAAAGGGCTCAGAAGGGCATCATCTATATCGACGAGGTGGATAAAATCGCCCGCAAATCGGATTCTCCCTCCATTACCCGGGATGTTTCCGGGGAGGGGGTGCAGCAGGCCCTGCTGAAAATCATCGAGGGAACCATGGCCAGCGTTCCGCCCAAGGTGGGACGCAAACACCCGCAGCAGGAGTTTCTCAAGGTCGATACCACCAATATTCTGTTCATCTGCGGCGGCGCCTTTTCCGGCCTTGAGGACGTCATTAGCCAGCGTAACGGCACCAAGAGCATGGGGTTCGGCGCTGAAATCAAACAGAAACAGGAGCAACGCCTCGGCGAAGTGCTTTCCCAGGTGGCGCCGGGAGATCTGCTCAAGTACGGGTTGATTCCCGAGTTTATCGGGCGGCTGCCGGTGGTGGCCACCCTGAACGAACTGGACGAAGAAGCCCTGATTCAGATCCTCAAAGAGCCCAAAAACGCGTTGGTGAAGCAGTATCAGAAACTCTTTGAGATGGAGAAGGTCAACCTCAAATTTACCGACGGCGCTCTCGTGGCGGTGGCCAAGGAAGCCCTCAGTAGAAAGACCGGTGCTCGTGGTTTGCGCTCTGTGCTGGAAAACGCCATGTTGGATGTCATGTATGACATCCCGTCTCAGGACAGGGTGAAGGAGGTTGTTGTTAATGAAGATGTGATCTTCAAGCAGGCCCGTCCCATTGTCCTCTATGACTGTGCCGAGTCTGCCTGAAGGCTGAGTCTCAGAACCGCTGAGCCCCATCCGCCGTTTGCTGAATTTTGATGGCGTCGCAAAAACTCACCAACTGCTGCGTTGCCGCAACCATCTCGCGGCTTCGACGTACTCAGGTACGCCTCATTGCCCGACGATTGCGCGCCTTGCCGGTGTCGCTTTTCGCTTAGCCAGCTGATTTGATGCTTTTTGCCAAGGCATCAAATTTATCCTTCCTGCCAGCAGGGAACGTTCTGAGAGATATGACTGAATTTTACGATCAAAATCCGGCCCAGGGAGATCTGTTGGATTCCACCATTTATCCCCTGCTGCCCCTTCGTGATATCGTTATTTTCCCCTACATGGTGACACCGCTTTTCGTCGGTCGTCCTCGTTCCATCCACGCCCTGGAAGGGGCGATGGAGAAGAACAAACTGGTTTTTCTGGCTACCCAGAAGGATCCCAAGACTGATGATCCGCAAGAGGAGGATCTGTACGAGATCGGCATCGTCGGTCAGGTGATCCAGTTGCTCAAGCTGCCCGACGGCACGGTGAAGGTTCTGGTCGAGGGCAAGCATCGCGCCCGGATGCTCGATTTCATGGATCGCGATGAGTGCGTGTTTGCTGACATCGAGCCCCTGGTCGACCAGCCGGTGACCTCACCCGAGGTTGAGGCCCTGTTGCGCAGTGTCTGCGAAACCTTTGAGAATTACGTCAATCTCGGCAAAAAAATCCCCCGGGAGATGGTTTCCTCCGTCTCCGGTATTTCCGATCCGGGACGCCTGGCGGACACCGTGGGTGCCCATCTGAATGTGCGCATTTCCGACAAACAGGAGGTTCTGGCCTGTATCGATCCCCTGGAGCGGCTGGAGTTGCTGTTGTCCATGATGGAGCGGGAAGTCGAAATCCTGCAGATCGAAAAGAAAATCCGTTCCCGGGTCAAAAGTCAGATGGAACGGAGTCAGAAGGAATACTATCTGAATGAGCAGATGCGGGCCATTCAGAAGGAACTGGGCGAAAAGGATGAATTCAAGCAGGAGATCCGCGAGCTTGAAGAAAAAATCGTCAAGCGGAAGATGTCCAAGGAAGCGACCCTCAAGGCCCAGGGGTAACTGCGCAAGAATAAGATGATGTCGCCCATGTCCGCCGAGGCGACGGTGGTGCGCAACTATATCGACTGGCTGGTTTCCCTCCCCTGGAAAAAGGGGACTCAGGACCGTATCGATCTGGACAATGCCGAGGGGATTCTCGAGGCGGACCATTACGGACTGGAGCGGGTCAAGGAGCGGATTGTCGAATATCTGGCCGTGCAGGCTCTGGTCAAGAAGATCAAGGGACCGATCCTCTGCCTGGTGGGACCTCCCGGAGTCGGCAAGACCTCGTTGGGACGTTCCGTCGCCCGGGCGGTGGGGCGGAAGTTCGTCCGCATGTCCCTGGGCGGGATGCGCGACGAAGCGGAAATCCGCGGTCATCGGCGGACCTATATCGGCGCCATGCCGGGGAAAATTATCCAGGGCCTGCGCAAGGTCGGGGTACGCAATCCGGTTTTTCTCCTCGATGAAATCGACAAGATGAGCACCGATTTCCGCGGCGACCCCTCCTCGGCGCTGCTCGAGGTGCTGGATCCCGAACAGAACAACACCTTTGGCGATCATTTCCTGGATGTCGACTACGATCTCTCCAGTGTCCTGTTCATCGCCACGGCCAACTCCCTCCACTCCATTCCCCGGCCCCTGCAGGATCGCATGGAGATCATCCGCATCGAGGGCTATACCGAGGAGGAGAAGCTGGCCATCGCCCAGCGCTACCTGCTGCCCAAACAGCTGGAAACCCATGGGCTGTTGCCGGAGCAGGTGCATTTCACCGAGCCGGCCTACTACGAGATCATCCGGCGCTATACCCGCGAATCGGGGGTCCGCAGTCTGGAACGGGAGCTGGCCAACATCTGTCGGAAGATTGCCCGGGAACTGGTGAAGTCCAAGGACAAGAAGAAGAAATTTAACGTCGGACTGGCCCAGGTGAAACGTTATCTGGGGGTGCCCCGTTACAGCTACGGTATCAAGGAAGACGAAAACCGCATCGGCATGACCACCGGACTGGCCTGGACCGAGGTCGGCGGCGAGATTCTCACCATCGAGACCGCCATCCTGCCGGGGCAGGGGAAATTGACCGTGACCGGAAAGCTGGGCGACGTGATGCGCGAGTCCTCCCAGGCTGCCCTGAGCTATGTGCGTTCGCGTTGGCAGGAGCTGGGCCTGGAGAAGGATTTCTACCATAAACTCGATATCCATATCCATGTGCCGGAAGGCGCCATTCCCAAAGATGGTCCTTCCGCCGGTATTACCATGGCGACGGCCCTGGCTTCGGCTTTGACCGGCCGGGCGGTTGATCGGGACCTGGCCATGACCGGGGAGATTACCCTGCGCGGCC
>JARRKW010000107.1:0-7579 GCA_037387645.1 Desulfuromonadaceae bacterium | reverse complement strand
CACCGCCAGTGGCGGTAATCTCGATGCGGCCATTTACTACTGGATAATGTGTCTTGAATACAATCCCAAGGAGAAATCTTTCCGGAATCTCCCGCTGGGGAAAATCGATTTTTCTTTTCTGCGCAGCCTGGATGGCGAGCAACTCTTCACTCTCGCCGAAGTTCTCGGCCACGGCGGCCTTTCGGCCGACGAGCACAGCAAGATATTTCACTGCGATCTCTTACGCAGCCACCTGCAACTCGATTTTTTGAACAGCTTGGGACTGCTGCTGGCAGACCCTTCCGTCAGCGATGAACGACCGAACCACTATCGGCTCAACCCCGTTTACTACGCCCCGGTCACCAACACCCTCGAATCGATGCACATCCTTTACTGAGAGAGGGCGCCATGCTGAAAGAGACACTGCAAGCCATCGTCGAACAATTCTCCTTCTTGCGCCTGCTTCTGGCCGTACTCTTTTTTCTGGCGACCATGGGATTCGTCCGGGTGCTGCGGTTCGGCAGCGAAAAGCTGACGGAAAAATTCGTCCGCCACCGGCTGTTTATTTCGAGCATCTACCCGGTGCTGCGACTGCTGATCTGGATCGGCGCCATCAGTATCATCATCTTCGGCATCTTCAACCCGACCCTGAACACCATCATCGCCATCAGCGCCTCGGCCGGCCTCGCTGTTGGTCTGGGGGCCCAGGATCTGATTAAAAACATCATCGCCGGCATCCTGATTTTGCTCGACCGCCCGTTCCGGGTTGGCGACATGATCCAGGTTGGTGACCACTATGGCGAAGTCACCAACATCGGCCTGTACTCGATCCGCCTGCAGACCTTCGGCGACAGTACGGTCAATCTGCCGAACGCCATGGCCCTCGGCCAGGCCATTGCCAATTCCAACTCGGGGGACCTCGACGAAATGGTCGAGATCACCTTCTCCCTGCCGGCCCACCTTGACCTTCAGCAGATCAGAGACCTGGCTTACGAGTCGGCCACCAGTTCACCCTATGTCTTCCTCAAAAAACCGATCAAGGTCATGATCGAAGACCAGTTCGACCGCACCTTTCTGACTCGTCTCACGGTCAAGGTCTACGTCCTCGACATCCGCTACGAAAAACTGTTGGCCAGCGACATCAGCCAGCGCTTCAAACAGGCTCTGCTCGATCGCCAGCTTTTGTCGGAAAACACCGTCCTCGGTATCCTGGCGTCGGCATAATGAAGCTGATCTTGGCTGAAACCCGTGGCTGCATCGAGGCCGGGGGCTTCTAAGAGGATAATTAACCCACCTCGTTGTATTCCCGTTCCCTGAATGCCACTCCCAGCTCTTTGGCCACCTGCCGGCAGGCATCGATGTCGATACCGGGCAGGGTGACGGCTGTGGCCGTGACCTGGGGGATGTGTTGCGGGGCCGCCCGCAGGAAATCCTTCAGCGCCTGATAGCTTTCCTGGCCGAACTTGGAGCGGCAGATCTTTTGATAGGTCTCCGCGTCGGGGGCGTTGAGGGAAACGGAGATGGCGTCGATCAGTCCCGCCAGTTCGGGCAGAATGTCCCGACCGTGGACCAGATTGGCCTGGCCGTCGCTGTTGATGCGGACCTTGACGCCCCGCTCATGCAGCCAGGCCGCCACCTGCTTGACCAGCTCCAGCCGCAACAGCGGTTCACCAAAACCGCAGAATACCACCTCCGCGACGGGTGGATTGGTGCCGACGGCCTGGATGACTTCCTCGAAGGAGGGCTCATGCTCCAGTTTCAGCGGATGTCCCTTGACGGTGAAGTCCTTGAACTTGGCGCAGAAGGTACAGGCGTTGGTGCAGCGGTTGGTGATGTTCAGATAGAGGGAGTTGCGGATGCGGTAGGCGATCTTTGCGGTCTGGTCAATCTGACCGATGCCGAACAGCCGGTGGGCGTTGAGGGTGGTGATGCGGGCCACGTCGGCAACGGTCAACCCCTTGACTTCCGCCACCATGGCGGCGGTTTCCGGCAGATAGGCCGGTTGGTTGCGTTTGCCGCGGAATTTCTGTGGGGAGAGATAGGGACAGTCGGTTTCCAGCAGCAGGCGATCCAGGGGAATGCCGCGCAGCACCTCCCGGGCGGCATCGTTTTTCGGATAGGTGATGGTCCCCGGAAAGGAGAGGTAAAAACCGAGTTCCAGACAGCTTTGGGCCATGGCGGCGTCGCCGCTGAAGCAGTGCAGCACCCCGCCGACCTCGGCGGCCCGCTCTTCCCGGAGAATCTGCAGGACCTCGTCGTGGGCATCGCGATCATGGACGATAATGGGCCGGTCGACCTCATGGGCCAGCTGGATCTGGCGGCGAAAGGCCAGCCGTTTGGAAGATTGCCCGATCAATTGTTTCAGTTCCGCCATGGCGGTCTCGTTGACTTCCCGGGCGTCGTGGGGATGGATGCCGACGGCGGCGTAGAGCTGGGGATGCGCCTGCGCCAGGGCGACATTGGCCCGGGAACTGGCCAGGTCGCAGCCGACGCTTAACAGGTAGCGGACCCCCTGGTCGAGGGCGGCGCGGATGACGGCTTCACGGTCCGGATCGTACTGGCTGTGGTCGAGATGGGCGTGGGTGTCGATCAGAACCGGCAGGTTCTCGTTCATGCAGAGCTCCAAAAACAGAATGGGGCGCGCTGCGCCCCATTCCAAGGGATAACGGGGGGTGGAACGGGTTTATTCCGTTTCAATGCGGGGAAAGAGCGGCGCCGCCTTGGCGATGTCGGTGCCCGCCGGCAGCAGACCCCAGCGGTCCTTGTCGTCCAGGGTCTGGTCCGTTGCGTCCAGGCCGAGGAGGGTCAGGATCGAGGCGCCGGTTTCGGGCATGAAGGGGGCTACCAGCAGGGCGATCAGGCGGGTTCCTTCCAGCAGATTGTACATGACCGTGCCCAGGCGGGGTTTGAGATTTTCGTCCTTGGCCAGGGTCCAGGGCGCGGTTTCATCGATATACTTGTTGGCGGCGCCCACCAAATCCCAGATGGCCTGCAGAGCCTTGTTGAAGGCCAGTTCGTTCATCAGCTTGTCAACCAGGGCGAAGGCGTCGATAAAACGTTGCTGAAAGGCCTGTTCGGGACCTTCCGCCGGCCCGGCCGCCGGCAGGACTCCCTTGAAATATTTGCTCAGCATGGCGGTGGAACGGCTGACCAGATTGCCGAGGTCGTTGGCCAGGTCGGAGTTGATGCGATGAATCAGGGCGGAATGGGAAAAATCGCCGTCCAGTCCGAAGGGCACTTCCCGCAGCAGGAAGTAGCGGATGGCGTCAACGCCGTACTTGTCGATGAGCATGTTGGGTTCGACCACGTTGCGCAGGCTCTTGCTCATTTTCTGTCCTTCCACGGTCCACCAGCCGTGGGCGAAGACCTTCTTGGGCAGGGGCAGACCGGCCGCCAGCAGAAAGGTCGGCCAGTAGACGGTATGGAAGCGCAGAATGTCTTTGCCGATGACGTGGGCGTCCACCGGCCAGAAGCGGGCCATGTTGCCCTCGGTATCTTCCGGGTAGCCCAGGGCGGTGATGTAGTTGGTCAGGGCGTCGAACCAGACGTAGAGCACATGCTTGTCGTTGCCCGGCACCGGAATCCCCCAGGAGAAGGTGGTACGGGAGATGGAGAGGTCGCGCAGTCCTTCCCTGATGAAGCTGAGCACCTCGTTGCGGCGGCTTTTGGGTTGAATAAAGTCGGGATTGTTCTCGATATGCTCGACTAGGGCCTGCTGGTATTTGCTCATGCGGAAGAAATACGATTCCTCCTTGAGCTTGTCGGTGGGGCGGCCGCAATCGGGGCAGTTGCCGTCCAGCAGCTGGGTTTCGGTCCAGAAGGTCTCGCAGGGGGTGCAGTACCAGTCCTCGTATTCCCCCAGATAGATGTCGCCTTTGGCCTCGATGCGGCGAAACAGATCGGCCACCCCTTTTTTGTGCCGTTCCTGGGTGGTGCGGATGAAATCCGTATGGGAAATGTTGAGTTTTTCCCACAGGGCCTGAAACCGCTTGACCACCCGGTCAGCCAATTCCAGCGGGGTTTCTTCTTGCGCATGGGCGGCTTTTTCCACCTTCTGGCCGTGTTCATCGGTGCCGGTCAGAAAAAAGACTTCAAAACCCCGGGCCCGTTTGTAGCGGGCGATGACATCGCAGGCGAGGGTGGTGTAGGCATGCCCGATATGGGGCACGTCGTTGACATAATATATGGGGGTAGTGACATAAAAATGTTTGCTCATGGCAGGCTCTCTCCTGGGTTCATTTGCGACGTGGCCGACGACGGCGGCTGCGTTTGCGACCGGTTTTGTTCGGTTCCGTCTCCGCTGCCGCTTTACTTTCACCAGTACCTTCGGGGGCGGGTGCGTTCTGGGCGGCAGCGGCCTTGGCCGGTTTGTTGCGCGGCGGGCGCGACGACTTTTTCTCGCCGCCCGGCGTTTGCTGGCCGGATTTGGTCGTCTCCGCGGCAGCCGATTCCCGCGTTGACGGGTTTTTGACCTGTTCGATCTGATCGGCGGTGACCTGAACGGTTTGGCCGGATTCGAGCCGGACCACGACCTTCTGTCCGATGATGTCCTGGTTGATGACCTCGCCCTGGGTGTTGTCGAGTTGAACCTTGCGACCGCACTTGGGCAGACACTTCTTCATGTTGCAGTAGGTTTCGAATTCGTAGCTCAGGCAACAGAGCAGGCGCCCGCATTGGCCGGAAATTTTGGTCGGGTTCAGGGCCAGTCCCTGTTCCTTGGCCATGCGGACCGATACCGGGGAAAACTCGGTGAGAAAGGTGCAACAACAGAGTTCCCGGCCACAGATGCCGATGCCGCCGATCAGTTTGGCTTCATCACGCACGCCGATCTGCCGCATTTCGATGCGGGTATGGAAATGATGGGCCAGATCCTTGACCAGTTCACGGAAATCGACCCGACCATCGGCGGTAAAGTAGAAAATGATTTTGGAGCCGTCGAACAGATATTCGGCGCGCACCAGTTTCATTTCCATATTGCGCTTCAGAATCCGTTCCTGGCAGAATTGGTAGGCTTCCTCTTCGCGGGAGCTGTTGGTTTGCTCCATGGCCATATCTTCAGCGGTGGCCATGCGGAGAACCGCCTTGAGTTCGCTGTTGTCGGTTTCACCACAGCACTCTTGGGGCGGATGTACCACCGTGGCCAGGGCCCGGCCACGATCGGTTTCGACAACCACCCGGTCGCCGACATTCAGTTCGAAATCGAGGGCGTCGAAATGGTAGTGTTTGCCGGCGTTGCGAAATTTAAGCGGGACGATTCTGGGCATTTATGAAAAAACTCTCTGATGGTTGAGGTTACCGGTGTTCAGGCCGCCAGTTGCAACAGCAGCACTTCCAGGGCCAGTTGACGGTTGACATTGCGATCCAGTTGGCGGCGACTGGTGGTGATGGCCTCGAGTTTTCGCAGCAAAGAAGCCGTGTTCTCGCGTCCGGCGATCCGGCGGATTTTTTCCGCCAGATCGATGTTGACCAGCTCCGTTTCTTCCCGGCCATAACGGTACAGCAACAGATCCCGGTAGAATGCCTGGAAAATATCGAGTATTTCCGGCAGCCGTTCCTTTTCCTCGGCCAGGGATTGAGCCAGGGCAAAGATCGGCAGCACGCTGCCGCTGGAGAGGGCGCTGAGGGCTTTCAGGATTTCCCGCCGCCGCTCCAGGTAAAGATCGCGGTCCTTCCCCAGGGCTTTTTTGAAGCTGCCCTCGGACAGGGCCGCCAGCACATGCCCTTCCATGTCGCCCACGCCCAGCTGTTCGATCAGCACCTGCTGCAGCAGCTGTTGCGGCAGGTGGGAAAAGGGCAGGCGCTGGCAGCGGGAACGTATGGTCGTGAGCAGTCTGTCGGGGTGGGCCGACAGCAGGATGAGCAGCGCTGCTCCGCTGGGCTCTTCCAGGGTTTTGAGCAGGGCATTGGCCGCCGCCTGGTTCATCCGGTCGGCGCCGTCAATCAGACATATTTTCAACGGGGCCTCAAAGGGACGAAAGGACAGTTCCTTCTGGATGCGGCGGATCTGCTCGATCTTAATGGTGGCGCCGTCCGGTTCCAGCAGATGCAGATCCGGGTGGTTGTTGTGGTCCACCTTGCGGCAGGCCGGACAGGTGCCACAACCGGAACCTTCCGTGCAGATCACGGCCCGGGCCAGAGCCAGAGCCATCAGCCGTTTGCCGATGCCTTCCGGACCCTCAAACAGATAGGCGTGGGCCAGCCGTCCACGATCGATGGCCCGGCGCAGAATGTCTTTTTGTCGGCTATGCCCGAGAATGTTGGCAAAGGTCATGGTTGTTCATTTCGTGCAGCGAGCTGTTCCGCGACGACCCGGTAGATTCTTTCCGCCACGGCCTCCACCGTGCCGTGGGCGTCGATGATGCGAAAACGCTCGTTCTGCCGGGCCAGATCCAGATAGCCCCGGCGGACTTTTTCGTGAAAGGCCAGGGTTTCCTTTTCGAAGCGTTCCTCGTGGCTCAGCGCCGCCGTTCGATTGCGCTCAGTCGCCCGTTGCAGTCCTTCCCGCGGGGGCATGTCGAGCAACAGGGTCAGGTCGGGTTGCAGACCACCGGTGGCGATGTGGTTGAGCTGCCGGATGAGCTCGGCGTCCAGACCGCGTCCGAATCCCTGGTAGGCCATGGTCGCATCCAGAAACCGGTCGCAGATGACGATCCGGCCCTGCTCCAGAGCCGGAAGCACCACTTCGGATACGTGTTGCGCGCGCGCGGCGGCATACAACAGCAGCTCGGTCAGCGGAGCCAGGGCGGTATTGGCGGGGTCGAGCAGGATTTTGCGAATCCCATCGGCGATCGGACAACCACCCGGTTCGCGGGTCGTCAGCACGGGGAGTCGAAGTTCGGTCAGGCGTCCGGCCAGCAGCTCGACCTGGGTCGATTTGCCGCACCCCTCAACCCCCTCAAAGGTGATAAACAGAGCCATAATTCCATTCGTCCGGTAAAATGCCTACATTATAGGAACGCCCCGGGAAGAATCAAGGAAAACCTGGATTGCCGGGTGGGAATTGTTGATAAGCGGCAAGGGTTTCGGTATACTCTGGCGGAGATCAGAGCAATGCCGAAAGGTTGAGGTATGGCGGAAGCGGAAGAGAATGGCGAAAGCCGCGGGCGCGGAGAACGACTTTTGGACCGCATCGGCTACCAGTTCGTCGATAATGCGATTTTTCGGGAGGCGTTAACCCATAAATCCTACAGCAACGAACAGGGCGGCGCGGCGGTTCCCCATAACGAGCGGCTCGAATTTCTGGGGGATGCCGTTCTGGACATGATCATCAGTCACAAGATTTTCGTGGCCTATCCGCAATTGTCGGAAGGCGAATTGACGCGGATCCGGGCCGAGGTAGTCAGCGAAGCCGGTCTGGCTCAGGTTGGTCGGCGCCTGGAACTCGGTGGCTGCCTGCGCCTGGGACGGGGCGAACTGCTCACCGGCGGACGGGAAAAAGAGAGTCTTATCGCCAACGGCCTGGAGGCTTTGATCGGGGCCATTTACTGCGACGGTGGTTTCGAGGCCGCACAGCAGATGGTCTTGCGACTGTTTCAGCCTTTCATTGAACGTGCTTTTCAGGAAAAGTCCGGCATTGATTATAAAACCCGCCTGCAGGAGT
>JARRKW010000106.1:0-5266 GCA_037387645.1 Desulfuromonadaceae bacterium | reverse complement strand
GTACTTTGAGCTGCTTGAGAAAACCGGTTACGGGACGGCCCAGTTGCCGGTCGATGGCTTGCCGCAGCCACTGCCTGAGCTCCTCCAGGGAGAAACTCTCCGGGGCCAGGGTGGCGAGAATGCCGTCGGCGCGGTGGTAACGGGCATCCCAGTCGGCAAACAGGCTGGTCAAGGCCTGGTCGCTGGCGGTCAGTTTGCTCTGCAGCTGGCTGAGCTGGCGCAGACCCCGGCTGAATTGGGGCCCGGCCGGATCGAAGCCGGCCAGCCAGGTTTGCAGGTCGGTTTTGGCCGTGGATGGAGGCAGGGCGGCCAGCAGCGGGGCCAGGGCGGCCTTGCCCTGGACGATGCGGGTCTGCAAGGCCTGGGCGTCGGCTTGGTTGAGACTATCGAGCAGGGGCTGGCGGGCGGTTTCATAGGCGGTTTGCAAGGGGGTCGCCTTGGCCGCTTCCAGGGTCTGCCGCAGGTTTTCGAGCAGGGTTGCCAGGGTGGTGGCGGCGTCGGCCGGCAGTTTGGCCAGGATCTCATCCAGCCACTGGTTCAGCTGGGCATCGGGGTCGGCCAGCAGGGCCAGCCGGGAGCTGAGACTCTGCACCACCTGGTTAGCGGCATCCAGAGTGTCGGTCACCCGCTGAATCTGGCCGAAGATGGAGTGGAGCCCATCGGTGAGTTCACTGGTGGGCAGAGCCACGTTGAGACTCTGTAGCGCTTCTTCGATCCCCTGGGTCAGGGGTTCCAGCACGGCCCCCGGCCGGAAGGTTTCCAGCTCGCTGAGCAGTTGCTGCTGGGCCGCCAGGATGGGGGCGAGCAGCTGCTGCAGGTCGATGGCATCGAGCAGGCGTTGTTTCAGGGCATCCAGCTCCTCCTCAACCACGTCCAGCCACTGAGTCGGCTGAAACTTGTCGAGCTGCGTCCGCATTTCCTTAAAGGGCTGCCCCAGGGGTTCTTCCAACAGCTCTCGGGGGGAGAAGTTCTGCAGATGTTCAAAAATCGGTTCCGGCAGGTCGCGCACCGCCTCAAGCAGGGGGATGGGCCCCTGATCGATCAGCTGATCCAGCCCCGAGGTCAGGGCGTCGGTCACCGGGGTGAGGGACTCGGGCAGGACCGACATGGCCTGGCCGATCATCTCCGGCATGGGGGCGATGAGATTGCTGCCGTCAATGGCCTCGAGGGCCGATTTGATGGTGTCGATCCCCTCGATGACCACATTGGTCACCGGTTGGAAAGAAAGCTCATCCAGTTGTTCAGCCAGCTCCTGCAGCCGTTGCAGCTGGCTGATGATCTCCTGGACCGCCGGTGACTGGAAAATGCCGCTGATGGTATCGAATACCTGGCGGATGGGCGCCCCGAGCTGCTCGGGATCGAAAGTCCCCAACACCCCCTCGATGGCGGTCATGGCCTGGCTCAGGGCGTCGATGGCCGGTCCCAGCCCCTGGGACAGGGCCTGCTGCACCTGTTGCATCGCCCCTGCCATGGCCTGCTCGGCCTGTTCCTGGGCCTGCTCCATATCGAGGAGCTGCAGCGCCGCATGGGCCCTTTCAAAGGCGGCGCGTACCGTAGTGGTGGCCTGGACGATCCCCTGTTCCACGCTGTCGATGGCCTGGGCCGCCCGGGTGAAGACCTCGGTCAGGGGGGCGGTGACGGCACTGATGTCCACCAGGTTGAGCAGGTTTTCCAGAAATTCCTGCACCCGGCCCAGCAGTTCGGTGACCGGGGCAAAGGTCTGGTCGCTCAGAACAGTTGGCGCCTCGCCCAGGCCGGAAGTGAGATCGCCCCAGGTGGCGCACGGCTGCAGCAGCACCAGCAGACGGCAGATGGCGGTCTCCAGCCGGGACGGCAGGTCGTCGAGAGCTTTGCCTGCTGCCTCAAGACCGTTCTGCAGACCATCCAGGGTCAGGTTGGTGTTTTCCAGCTCGCCGACCGCGCTTTGGGCCGCGGCCAGCTGACTGTTGATGGCGCTTTCATCGGCTTCGGTCACCGCTGTCCCCAGGGCCGCTAGGGCGTCGGCGAGCTGGCCGGCGCTGGTGGCCATGGCCGCGGCGGGAATGGCCGCGATGGCCGCCGAGCCGAAGGGTTGACTGACTATCCCGCTGCTGTTGGCCTGCACAATGGTTTGCAGGCTGCCGAGGGTCTGGCCGAGTTCGGCCACCAGGGCGGCGCCGTCGAACCCGTCCCAGCGGACCAGGGTGTCCAGGGGATCCCGGATGTCGTCGATGATCGGAATGGAGCGCAAGGGGAGATTCCCGGGGCGATAGGTGCCGACGAACTGATGCAGCCATTTGAGCAGGGCCGGAGCGGTCATGTCCGCCGGCAGGGCCTCGACCATGGCCTTGGCCGCGTCGACCTGTTCCTGGCTCAGCACGGCCGGCGGCGGGCTGGGCGCGGCCGGTTCCGGCGCTGGCTCCCCCTCGGCCGGGGCCGGTGGTGTCGCCGGGGCCGGCAGGGGAGCCAGAGACTCGACCAGCCCGCAAGTGAGATCCGTGGCGAAGAGGGTCTGCAGGTCCTGGATGATGCTGAGCAGGCGGCTGAAGGTTTCTCCCAGTTCGCCCCCGATGCTCTGCCCGATGTTGCCGACCGCGCCCAGCAGCGGTTCCAGCAGTCCGCTGGTATCCCCCTGCAGGGCGGGGAGGATGCCGCTGAAGGCCTCGCCCAGATCGCCGGCAATGGAGATCTCGGGCAGGGGCAGGGATTGCAGCTGGCTGAGATAACCGCTGAAATCACCGGGTGGTTCATCGATCAACTGCTTGACCAGCTGCAGGATCTGCAGAAAGCTGCCGGCCTGGCCGCCGATATCCGCCGACAGGGAGGAGCCGTCCGTGACTGATTGCAGTTGTTCCAGGAGTGTCGCCATGGGTTTGATTAGCCTCCGAATAGTCCTTTCAGGGTAGAGCCCACCTGGCTGAGTTGATCGGCGGCACCCTGTACCTCGTTCAGGGTGCCGCCCAGGGGAGCGGTCGGGTCCGACAGGTCCGGTATGCTGCCGAGGGCATCCAGGGCGTCCAGCGCTCCCAGGGCCGAATCAAGCATGCCGGCGGCGTCGTCCAGCAGACCGGTGTCAAGGTCATCCAGCAGGCTGCTGGGGGGCGGCGGAGGAGGGCTCTCCACCAGCCAGATGCGGTAGTCGATCTGGTCCGGGTGGGAGGCGGCGGCCTGGATATGCAGCTGCTGCACCAGCACGTACTGGAGCTCGGTGCCGGTGACGATATCGGAGACAAAGGTGAGGGGATCCCCGGCCAGGTACTTTTCCCGGACGCTGGTCAGAAATTCCTCCCCCGACGCTTCACCGAAGACCGAGCCCTCCACCACAATGCGGGTCGGCTGCCGGTTCATGTCCTGAAACAGGTTGCCGGTCCGTCCCGGGATCTCCAGTTCCACCAGATCGCGTTTTTCCAGGGTCTCCAGCCGCGTCACGCGGGGCAGTTCCCAGTCTCCGAGCATGGGGGTCAGGCTCATGTGAGATCTCCTCCCCGCAGCCAGGCCTGTTCCTTAAGGGCGCGATTGATACGCTCTTCCGGGTTTTCATGGCCCCTGCCGCCATCATTGCCGGCGATTTCCCCTGTCTTTGCCGCGGTGGCTGTGGTTTCGCTGCGCTGGGCGGCCAGGGCCTCTTTGCTGCTTTTGGCGGACGGGTCCGCCACGGGGGCTTCCGTGCCGGCTAGCAGCAGGGACGGAGCGCGCGGCACCGCCGTCGGCGGCTCTTGGGCGGTGTTGGCGGCCGTGGGGTTATTGCCGCCGATACGTCCACGTTCGGCCGGGGACGGAGCATGGCCGGGCTTGGTCTCCCCGGCCGCTGGTTGGAACAGGACCTCCAGGTACTGATTCAGCAGGGTGAACCCATCCTGCGTTTGTGCCGGGGGGAGCGGGGAACTTGCCGCCCTTGGCTTTGTCTCTTGGTCCCCGGCCTTGGCTCCGTTTGCCTTTGTTGTTGGCTGGGAAACGGCTGCGGCAGAAGGGCGGGGGCTCCCTGGTGCGAGGGCGGTCGCAGCGGTTTGCTGTTGCCGTCTTGGCCCGGCCTCGTTTCGGGGCAGGGGGGCTGCTGTCCTGGCCGATGACATAGCGTCCTGCCGGGCCGACGGGGCCATGGTTTGCTGCTCAAGCTGCCAGGTTAGTTCGGCGATGCGTCCCAGGGCCAGCCAGGCGCCCGGTTTGTTTTCCGCCCCAGTCTTGGGCGCGACCGGAGCCGGTTCCGGGTTTCGCTCCTCTCCGGCCTGGGCCGGAGTTGTTTCCTTGGCGCTGTCGTTAGCGGTTCTCCGCTCGTCCGGATTGGCGGTCACCCCTTTCGGTCCGGTTACCAGCTTCAGAGGCTCCGGCCGGCAGCTGACCCTTTGCAGGCGCTCCATGAAGGCCTGGTCCGGCTTCAGCTGCTCCTGCGCCGAAGGGGGGTCTGGCGCTGCAAATTCCAGCTGCCATTGCCCGGTGACGGCAAAGGGATGGAACGTGGCGGCTCCCGGCAGCCGGTCCAGGGCATCGAGGAGGCGCAGGAACTCCTGCCCACGGCCCAGCTCGCGCAGCACGGTTGCCGAACTGCGTACGGTTTCGTTCGCCCGGCGCAAGGGGGCGGTTTTTTCTTTCCAGCTGGGCTCAGCCATGGGCGGTTTTCTGCTCCTTCAGCAGTTGCAGGTGCAGCAGAATCTGCCCCAGGGTCAACTGTCCCACCTCCTCCGGGGTCCAGCCGAATTCCTGAGAGAGCAGATGAGCGGCTCGCACCAGCGGATCTTCGGCCGCCGCCTGCAACTGGCGGGAAGGAGCCGCAATGCCGCTGATGACATTGACCTGTTCCAACAGAAACTGCAGTAGTCCCACCGGCATGGCATTCACCTGGGGCAGATCCAGTTTCGGCTCGACCAGGGCGTTCTGGACCATCAGGGCGCTGGTCAGGGCATCGTTCTCTTTGGCCGCCCGGCTGATCAGCTGCAGGTCCCGTACCGTCAGGGGACGCAGCCGCACCCGGTCATCCCTGTCGGCAGCTTCCTTCTGCAACAGCTGGGCGGGGATCTCAACTTCGAAGCTGAGCGCTCCGCCCGCCAGCAATTCATCGGCAGTCAGCATCTAGCTCACCCTTCGTCGGCGACGGTGAGGAACAGGGCCTGGAAGGTTGCCGATTCCAGGACGAAGTCGTCCTCCGGCATGTTGTAATTCCACTGGTCCACCTTGACGCCGTGCAGGGTGATGGTGGAACGGATTCCCGGCACCGCGGCGTTTTCCGCCATCAGGGTGATATTGAAGGAGGGTTGCGCCCAGGAGTTGGAGGGCCGGCCGTCGGCGGCTT
>JARRKW010000105.1:0-5272 GCA_037387645.1 Desulfuromonadaceae bacterium | reverse complement strand
CTGGCCGAAGCCGATCGAAACGATATCTGGGCAGGGTTCTGACCAAAGGCCTGGCGGGGCTGCTGCTCTTGGCAGGGGTTCTGTTCAGCTCCATCCCTGCTCAAGCAACAACCGATGACAGGCAATTCCGGCTGGGATTCTCCGCCCGGATATTTACGGGAGTCAATGATAACGATGCCCTGGCCGCAATCAAGGTTTGGGCCGAAACGATTAACCGGGAACAAAAATTCTCCGTGGAACCGACCTCTCTGATTCTCAGAGGAGAGGAGGAAATCAGACAGGCGCTGAGCCAACAGAAGATCGACGCCCTGACTCTGCCGCTGGATGAATACTGGAGGGTGCGTGAGTTTCTCGACCAACAGGTCTTCATTTGCAGCAACTACGATGGGAACATTTCTCAGGAATATGTTCTGCTGGTCCACGGGGAGAGCGATATCCACCAGCTTCAGGATTTGGATGGCCGCAAGCTCAATTTTATGGAGGGTCCACAGATGAGCCTGGCGCAGATCTGGCTGGACACCATCCTGATACAGTCAGGCATGCCGGCGGTCGAGCAATTCTGCCGGGTGTCTTACCTCCCCCACCTGGCCAAGACCCTGTTGCCGGTCTTTTTCCGACAGTGTGACGCCTGCGTAGTCACCCGCGAAGGGTTCAAAATCATGAATGAACTCAACCCGCAGATCGGTCGAGGGCTGAGGATCCTGGCAACGTCCCCTAAACTGGTGGCGAGTGGTTTCGCTTTCACAAAGAACGTCAACTCCCCCTTGCGAGGAAAAATCATTAAACAACTGACTCAGATCACGCATTCTCCGGCGGGTGCGCAGGTGATGAAACTGTTCAAATCGGGATCTTTCAAAGCTGAACCCATTGCCTGCCTGGACAGTGCCTTTGAACTGTTGACGACCCACGAACACCTGCTGGACAAAAATCCGCCGTGACCCTTTCCGCGTAGAACCCGGCGATAATTCAGAATCGATCCGGGCTTTTTAAGCCCTCCCCCGGAGCAGCCACCATAGCCGGGGAAAGACGACCATCGACATTGAATTTTAACAGGATTGCATTGGTGAGATTGAAGGATATGACATTCCCCCCAAGCGGGATTGCAACAGGCTATCGGATGGGCCTTTGCAATAACCAGCCAAAGGCAGGTTATACGGCATGGTAAAAATATCACGCCTTCATATGGGTCTCGCCCCGCGCATCGCCCTGCTGTCCTGGCTGCTGACGTTGTTCACGCTGATCATTTTTGCCCTGCTGATCATTCCGCAGCAGAAAAAAGCCTTTCTGCAGAATCTGGAATCGAAAGCCAACAGCGTGGCCGTCTCCCTGCATGATGTCGCTGCCGGAGCCGCCATAAACGATGACCTGGCCAGCGTGGTCAGCGCCAGCCAAACCCTGCTGGCCGGTGACCCCGATCTGGATTTTCTGATCATCACCAAGAACGACGGTTTTTCCCTCATCAACCGCCAGTCCGGCTGGAGCGCCGAACCGCACATCGATTCCTACTGGCTGCCGCAGAAGCGGGAAAGCAGCGGACAGATTGCGACGGTTCCGAATTTGAACTTGAGGGTGTTCCATTATGCCCAACCCTTTGATTACTCGGGGATTAAATGGGGCTGGATTCATGTCGGGCTCTCTCTTAAAAACTACGATCAAAGTGTGGCCCTGCTCTACCGCAACACCATCGGCCTGGCCCTGGGCTGTATCATTCTCAGCCTGTTAATATCGATTTTTTACGCCCGGCAGGTGGAGCGTCCCATCCTGCGCCTGCGGCAACTGGTACAGCAGATTGCCGGCGGGGACCTGGATGTTCGTGCCGATATCAAACGCCAGGATGAGCTGGGCAGCCTGGCCCACTCCGTCAACACCATGGCCGAAGCCCTGTTGCGCCGCGACCTTATTCTGGAAAGTGTCCGCTATGCTGCCCAACAGTTCCTGCAGGCCGCCCGCTGGGAAGACGTCATCTTTCCGGTATTGAAAAAAATCGGCCGGGCCGCATCGGTGGAACGGGCCTACCTTTATCAAAATCGCCATGATGAAAACGGGCAGTTGTGCATGGTTCGCCGCTGCGAATGGAAGGCAGAAACCGAGCAGCAGAACCCGCCGGAAATGAACCTTCCCGCCATTGCCTACCGGAAGGTGGGCTTGCAACGCTGGGAAACCCTGCTGGCCCATAATGAAATCATCGCCGGACCGGTTGCCCAAATGAGCACCCTGGAACAGGCGGCTCTGGAACCGCAACAGATCCGTTCGCTCATTGTCATTCCGATTTTCGTCGAAGGGATCTGGTGGGGCTTTATCGGCCTGGATGACTGCGCTCAAGAGCGCATCTGGACCGATGCCGAAAAAGACAGCCTGCGGGCCGGCGCCGATATTCTGGGCGCAACCATTCTGCGCCAAAGTGCCCAGGATGCTTTGCTGGAGGCCAAAAGCACCCTGGAACAGCGGGTATTGAAACGCACCCGCGAACTGCAGACCCAGGTCAGCGCCAAGGAAAAAGCCCTGGACGAACTGGCCGAAGCCCAGAATTCCCTGCTGGAGCTTTCCCGCTCCGCCGGCATGGCCGAGGTGGCCACCGGCGTTTTGCATAACGTCGGCAATGTGTTGAACAGCGTCAACGTTTCCTGCACCCTGCTGACCGATCAACTGCTGGCCTCGCGCATAACCAATGTGGCTAAAATCGCCGAGCTGTTGGCGGCTCACCGGTCGAACCTGCCGGAGTTTCTAACGGAGGATGCCCGCGGGCAACAGTTGCCCGACTATCTGATTCAGCTGGCCCCCGTTTTGCTGGAGGAGCGGGATCAGCTGCTGCATGAAGCCCGTTCCCTGCGCGAGCGGGTCGATCATATCAAGGAAATCGTGGCCATGCAGCAGAGCTATGGACGGGTCTCGGGACTCCATGAAACCATCGCGCCGACGGAACTGCTGGAGGATGCCCTGAAGCTCAATTCCGGTGCACTGACTCGACACGGTATTCAGGTCGACAAGGAATATCAGGATCTGCCCCCCATCGTCACCGACAAGCACCGGGTGCTGCAGATTCTGCTGAACCTGATTCAGAACGCCAAATACGCCTGCAGGCAGGGAACGGCGAACCCCAAAATCATCACCCTGTGTCTTTTTGCCGAGCAAAGGGATCGCGTCTATTTACAGGTGAAGGATAATGGGGTGGGCATTCCGCCGGAAAACCTGGCCCGCATCTTCCAGCACGGTTTTACCACCCGTAGAAACGGACACGGCTTCGGCCTGCACAGCGGCGCCCTGGCGGCCCGGGAACTGGGCGGCAGACTGACGGTCCAGAGTGATGGTCCCGAACGCGGCGCCGTCTTCACCCTTGAACTTCCCTCTCACCCAGGAGAACACCCATGATGCATCCGGCAAGCAAGCCACGCCACCGTATCCTGGTGATCGATGACAACCTGGCCATACACGACGATTTCCGCAAAGTCCTGGCGGAACCGAAAGAGATTTCCTCGTCTCTGGCATCCATCGAAAGCGAGCTTTTCGGCGTCCCCGCGCCGGCCCCCAGCTACGGAACCTTCGAGATCGATTACGTCACCCAGGGGCAGGCCGGGCTGGAACGGGTGCAACAGGCCCTGGCTGAATCCCGCCCCTACGCCCTGGCCTTCGTGGACGGCCGCATGCCCCCCGGCTGGGACGGCATCGAGACCATCTCCCAGCTGTGGCAGGCCAGCCCCGATCTACAGGTGGTGCTCTGCACAGCCTACGCCGATTACTCCTGGCAGGAAATCCAGCAGCATCTCGGCACCAGCGACAGTCTGGTGATCCTGAAAAAACCTTTCGACAACGTGGAGGTGCTGCAGCTGGCCCATGCTCTGACCCGCAAATGGGAACTCAATCGCCTGGTGCAGGGCAAGCTCCACCGGCTGGCCTACTATGACAGTCTGACCGATCTGCCCAACCGAGTCCTGTTCATGGATCTGCTCTCCAAGGCCCTGACCCAGGCCCTACAAGGCGGACAAAAAGGCGCGCTGCTCTTCATCGACCTGGACAACTTCAAACGCATCAACGACACCCTCGGTCACCATGTCGGTGACAAACTGCTGACAATCATCGCCAAACGTCTGGCTTTCTGCGTCCGCGATACGGACAGCATTAGCTACCTGACCAAAACCGGCACCACGGCCCGTCTGGGTGGCGATGAATTCAGCATTCTGCTGACGGAACTGGAAGACGAATGTGCCGCCGGATTGGTGGCGCGACGTGTCTCCAGCTGTCTGTCGGAACCGGTGGAACTGGGCGAACAACAGGTTATGGTCACCCCCAGTATCGGCATCGCCTGCTTCCCCCGGGATGGCAACAGTGTGGCAACCCTGTTGAAAAAAGCCGATCTGGCCATGTATTGCGCCAAACGGGAAGGACCGAACCGTTTCAAATATTTCAAAGAAACCATGGACGCCGATGCCTTGCGCCGGCTCAATCTGGAAATTCATCTGCGCAAAGCTCTGGAACTGGAAGAGTTGTCCCTGCACTACCAGCCCCAATTCGATCTTGCCAGCGGCCAGCTCAGCGGCCTGGAAGCCCTGCTGCGCTGGCACAATCCTACCCTGGGCACGGTTTCGCCATTGGAAATCATTCCCCTGGCCGAAGACAACGGCATGATTATCCCCATCGGCGAATGGGTTGTGCGCACGGCCTGCCGGCAGGCCCAGCAATGGATTGAACAGGGGTTGCGGGTACCACGCATCAGCATCAATGTCTCCATGCAGCAGTTTATTCAACCCAACTTTCTGTCCCAGTTGCGGCAGATTCTGACGGGAACAGGCCTGGATCCGCAAAAGCTCCAGATCGAAATTACCGAAAGCCTGCTGCACAAGGATCCCGGCGGCATCACCGCCCTGTTTACCTCCCTGGATAAAATGAATGTTCAGATCGCCATCGACGACTTCGGTACCGGTTATTCCAATCTGAGCCGCCTGCAGGCCATGCCCATCGATTGCCTGAAAATCGATCGCCTGTTCGTCAAGAACATCGAAGGGCATAAGCGCAACCAGGCCATTCTGAGTTCCATGATCGCCATGGCCCAGAGCATGGAGTTGAATGTCATCGCCGAAGGGGTGGAAACCCTGGCCCAGCGCGATTTCCTCATCCAAAAGGGCTGCCAGGAAGCCCAGGGCTACCTGCTCAGCCTGCCGTTGGACCAGGAACAGACCGAGGATTTCCTCCAGCAACTGCTCCCGGCCAACACGGCATCGGCCTGAAATCCTGCGCCTCTCTGACCATCGGCCCGGCCATAACTGGCCGGGCCGAT
>JARRKW010000104.1:0-8388 GCA_037387645.1 Desulfuromonadaceae bacterium | reverse complement strand
CCGGCGCAGATATTGGAGAGGGGGAAGATGCCGCGACTCTGCCGACCGAGTTCATATATTTCGCGGGGGGAGAAATAGGTTCCAAGCAGGCTGCTGATGGTATCGCCCGGACGGATGGCATCGGCGACGACCTCCCGGCGGATTTCCGGCGGCATCGGGGCAGCCGGTGTTTCCTGGCCGGCGGTCTCGGTCGGTCGGGACAGTGGCGGGAATTCCCGGTAAAGCAGCAGCAGGGCGACCGCAATCAGGACGAAGCACAAAAGTATCCCCGGCAGGGGGGCTTTTTTGCGCCGGTAGCGCGCCATGCCGGAAAGGGGTGGTTTGAAATCAAAATCCATGGGACTCCTGTGTTTGGCTCGGTTTTCCGCAAACAATTCCATAAACAAATCCGACGCATAGTAACAACAATCAGGGCTGTTTGTCAGCCCAATATTTTCCACGGCCCAGCGGTGGTTGCGGTCTTGGCTTGGACGATGGCGCATGCTATGCTGTCTGCCGATTCCATACCGTTGGTTTGAGAGGAAGACATGATCAATCAAGAACGACTCTGTACAGAATTTGCCCGCCAGGCGGCCATCGCCAGCCCCTCCCGCCGGGAAGGCGAGATCTCCCGCTACCTGCAGGCCCGTTTCCGGGAACTGGGCGGCGAGGTCGTCATGGACGGCGCTGCCACGCCGGCCGGTAGCGAGAGCGGTAACCTCATCGTGCGATTCCCGGCCCGGAACAAAACCGCCGAGCCCTTCATGTTGTCGGTCCACATGGATACCGTCGAGCCGGCCGAAGGCGTCCGGCCGGTATTGAAAGAGGGGGTTTTTTCCAGCGCCGGGGAGACCATTCTGGGGGCCGACGACAAGGCCGGCATTGCCGAAATCATCGAGGCTCTGGAGGTGGTGCGGGAACGGGACATTGCCCATGGACCGCTGGAGGTGGTGATCACCATTTGCGAGGAAATCGGCCTGGTTGGCGCCAAACTGCTCGATTATTCCCTGATCCGGTCCCGGCGCGGACTGGCCCTGGACACCAACGGGGTGGACCGCATCATTCACCGGGCGCCCTGCGCCAACAAGCTGCGTTTTGAAATCCAGGGTCGCGAGGCCCATGCCGGCATCGCTCCGGAAAAGGGCCTTTCGGCCATTGCCGTGGCCGGTCGCGCCATTGCCGGCATGCGCCTGGGACGGATCGACGAGGAAACCACCGCCAACCTGGGCACGATCCACGGCGGTCAGGCCACCAATATCGTGCCCAACCGGGTAGTGATCGAAGGGGAGGTGCGCAGCCACAACGAAGAAAAACTCGTCCGCCAGACCGAACACATGGTGAACTGTTTCCTGGAGTCCGCCCGGCAGACGGCCCTTGAGCTCGATGGCCAACGGGAGCAGGCCTCGGTTCAGGTTGAGGTGATCGGTGATTATCCCCTGATGCGGGTGCCCGAAGAGGCCGGCATTATTCAGCTGGTGTTGCAGGCGGGCGCCGCATTGAACCGGCCCATTGCGGTGGCGGCGGCCGGCGGCGGGTCCGATGCCAATATCTTCAACAGTCACGGCATCGAAACGGTTATTCTGGGCACCGGCATGGACCGGGTTCATTCCATCGACGAGCAGGTGACGGTGGCCGATATGGTGCGGGTCAGCGAACTGCTGGTCGAGATTATCCGCCAGGCCTGACGCCCGTTCTGCCATGCGCTTTGCCATTTCCCCGCACATGGAGCAGGTTCATTTTCCTCCCATTTCCGAAGTTAAGGAATGGGTGGCCGGGCGGACTTTTTCCGCCGAGCGTCCGCTGGTCGACCTCTGTCAGGCGGTGCCCGACTATCCCCCGGCGGCGGAGCTGATCGCCCATCTCAAAACCGCGCTGAATGATCCCCAGGTGGCCCGCTATTCGCCCGATGAGGGCCTGGTCGAGGTCCGCCGGGCGCTATGCGCCTGGTACGGCCGCATGTACCGGGCCCAGCTGCATCCCGGCCAGATCTGTCTGACCGTCGGCGCCAGCCAGGCCTTCTGGCTGGCCATGACCACCCTCTGCCGGGCCGGGGATGAGGTGGTGGTGCAGACCCCCTACTATTTCGATCATGCCATGGGCCTCGACCTGCTGGGGGTCCGCCCGGTGCTGGCGCCCTTCGATCCTGCCACCGGCGGGTTGCCCGATCCCGCGATTCTGGCCGGTTTGATCAGGCCCCGTACCCGGGCGCTGCTGCTGGTGTCACCGAGCAATCCCACCGGAGCGGTCATCCCGCCGGCGCTGCTGCGGCGGCTGTTGGACCTGGCCCGGGAGCGCGGCATCGCCCTGGTGCTGGACGAGACCTACCATGCCTTTGTCGAGCCCCCTCCCCACGAACTGTTTTGCGATCCGACCTGGGCGGACCACTTCATTCATCTGGCCTCCTTCGGCAAAACCTTTGCCCTGACCGGGTTTCGGGCCGGAGCCCTGGTGGCTTCGGAGGCTTTTTTGCGCCATGCCCTCAAGGCCCAGGACAGTATGGTGGTCTGTCAGCCGCGCCTTACCCAGCTGGCCATCCAATACGGGGTGGAACAGCTGGATGGCTGGGTGGCCGCCAACCGGCAGTTGCTGCAGAAGCGGCACGATCTGTTTCGGAGTGAATTCCTGCGGTCCGGCAATCCTTTTGAACTGGTCGCCAGCGGCGGGTTTTTCGCCTGGGTGCGCCACCCCCTGAACGGGCGCAGCGGTCGTCAGGTTGCGCGGCTGCTGGCCGACCGGGCCGATCTGATCTGCCTGCCCGGGGAGGTGTTCGGTCCCGGCCTGGAGGGCTATCTGCGGCTGGCTTTCGGCAACATCCGGGCCGAGGAAATCCCGGCGGCGGTGGCGCGTTTCCGGGCCTTCCCGGTCGACTGAGGTTCGTTTCGAACCGGAATTATTCCTCTGAAGGTATTGCTTCGTGGTCAATCAGCAGCTTCCCATCGACAAGGTTCTCGGTCCTCTGCGACAGGCGCTGGAGGGCCATGCCGCCGCCGTGCTCCAGGCCCCGCCGGGCGCGGGCAAGACCACCCGGGTGCCGTTGGCGTTGCTCGACGAGGGCTGGCTGGCCGGAAAAACCATTGTCATGCTGGAGCCGCGGCGGCTGGCGGCGACCAATGCGGCGCGCTACATGGCCCGGCAGCTGGGGGAAAGGGTCGGCGGCCGGGTCGGTTACCGGATCCGGTATGAGCAGCAGATTTCCCCGGCCACCCGGATCGAGGTGGTCACCGAAGGGATTCTCATCCGGCGTTTGCAGCAGGATCCGGAGCTTGGCGGCGTCGGTCTGATCATTTTCGACGAATTCCACGAACGCAACCTTTATTCCGATCTGGCTCTGGCGCTGTGCCGGGACGTTCAACTCGGCCTGCGTGACGATCTGCGCCTGCTGGTGATGTCGGCCACTCTCGATGCCGAACCGGTGGCGCGACTGCTCGACGACTGTCCGTTGATCAGCAGCGTCGGGCGTTCCTTTCCGGTGGAAATCCGTTATCTTTCCCGGGAACCCCGGGGTTTTGTGGAGGATTTCACCCCGCCGGCGGTGCGGCGGGCGCTGGCCGAGACCGAGGGGGATGTCCTGGTGTTTCTGCCCGGGGCCGGCGAGATTCACCGCTGCGCCGAGGCGCTGGCCGATCTTTCCGGGCAGGTCGACATCCGGCCCCTCTACGGCAACCTTCCCTTCAACGAACAGGAACGGACGCTGCTGCCGGGAAAGCGGCGCCGGCTGGTGCTGGCCACCAATATTGCCGAAACCAGCCTGACCATCGAAGGGATCAGCGTGGTTGTCGATGCCGGTTTCGAGCGACGGCCTCGTTTTGACGCCGGTCGCGCCATGTCCGCCCTGGCGCTGGTGCGCATTTCCCGCGCCAGCGCCGAGCAGCGCGCCGGCCGGGCCGGTCGCTGCCGGGCCGGGATCTGTTACCGGCTCTGGAGTGAAGGGGGGCAGGGGGCGTTGCTGCCTTTCGCGCCGGCGGAAATCGGCAATGCCGATCTGGCCACTCTGGCCCTGGAACTGGCTTGCTGGGGGGTGACGGACGCCGGCCAACTGGCCTGGCTCGATCCGCCTCCCGCCGGTCGTCTGGTCGCGGCCGGAGAGCTGTTGCACCAGCTCGGCGCTCTCGATGGGCAGGGCCGGTTGACGCCCTGCGGCCGGCGCATGGCGGACCTGTCGGCCCATCCCCGGATCAGTCGATTGCTGGTGGCCGCGCAGGAGCTGGGAAACGCCGCGCTGGGGGCCGATCTGGCGGCCCTGCTCGAAGAACAGCAACCCGGACGGGGCAGGGTGTTCGATCTGCTGGACCGGTTGCAGCAGCTGGAACGGCGCGGTTCGGAGAGCTGCCTTCGGGCGGCCAGGTACTGGCGCCGCAAGCTCGGGGGGCGCGGTGAACGGGGACCGGTCGCAGCCCATGTGGTCGGACGGCTGCTGGCCCTGGCCTATCCGGACCGCATCGGTCGTCAGCGGGAAGCCGGCAGTGGGCGCTATCATTTCAGTGGCGGCTCCGGCGGCTACCTGCCGCCTTTGGCGGCGGTCCGGTCACCGGAATGGTTGGTGGCGCTGGAGATCATGGGAAAAGCGGGCGGGGACGGGGAAATCCGACTTGCTGTTGAACTCGGCAGGGATTTGCTGGAAGAGCTGTTCGGCAACGGTCTGCCGTGGCGGCGGGAGTTGGATTGGGATGAGCGGGCCGGACGGGTTCAGGCCCGGGAGGTGCGCCGTCTCGGCGCCCTGTTGTTGCAGGAACGCCCGGCGTCGGCGACCACGGCCGATCTGTTGCCGGCTCTACTGGCGTTGCTGAGGCGCAAGGGCCTGGGACTGCTGGCATGGAATGATGCGGCCCGGCAGTTGCGGGCGCGAGGACAATTGATCGCCAGCCGACGATCCGACTGGCCCGATTTGTCCGATGAGGCTCTGCTGGCGCGGCTGGAGGAATGGCTGGCGCCGTATCTCCAGGGGGTGACCGATCTGGCCGGTTTGCGCCGGGTTGATTTGGTCGGTGCCCTGCAGGCCTTTTTTGGTCGGCGTTGGCCGGAGCTGGAGCGGTTGGTTCCGGAACGGCTGCCGGTGCCCAGCGGATCCCGAATCCGTCTCGACTATCTGGCCGCAGAGGGTCCGGTGCTCGCCTGTAAGCTGCAGGAGCTGTTTGGTCTGGCCGAAACCCCGACGGTGGTCGAGGGGGCCCCCGTGGCGGAAAGGGGGAATAGCGGGTCTTTTTAGGGATTTGCGGGTAAAAAGGCGGTTTTTTTGCGTTGACGAGCGGACATCCTCTGGCTTATATAATGAGGCGGTGTTGTTAATGGTTCGTCCCGGTTGCCGCCTCGCGGGGTTCTCCGGTTCGGCCGGCAGGCCCTGGCCGCGGTCGGGGCGCAAGAATTTTTGTTCTGAAGGGGATCGTTTTCCTGTTCTGCGGATCGAAGCGCGCCGGCAATGGGTATGCCCGCGGCTGATCCGGTATGTTCGGCTTAACCGCCCAGCTGCGGTTTTTACTGTTTTCCAGGAGTTGAAATGACACGCTATCTGTTTGTTCTCGGGTTGGTTTGTGGTCAATTGTTGTTGTGCTCCCCGGCTCTGCAAGCCGAGGAACGGGATCCCACCCGTTATGCTCTGACGGCGGGGGGAGGCTTCAGCTTTTCAACCCACGACGATGTCGACTTTGTTCAGTTGTCTCTGTCCGCTCTGCTCGATCAAGATCCGCTTTTTCAGCTTCAGTTGCCTGAGTCCTTGCGGTTCAAGCTGGAAGGTACGGTCGCGCTGACCACCGAACCGGATCACCGGATTATGGCTGGAGCGGATATGCTGGCGCTTTATTTCCTGGACGGTTTGAGCAGCCAGTGGTTGCGTCCCTATGTGGAAGCCGGTATCGGCTTGGCCTATACCGATTTCAAGGTCGAAGGTCAGGGATTGCGGGTTAATTTTAGATCGCAGGCGGGCATCGGCAGCGAAATTCAATTGGGTGATGGGCCGCCCTGGTTTGCCGCTGTGCGGGTACAGCATCTGTCCAACGCCGGCCTGGACGAAGACAATGCCGGAATCAACCTGATTTGTTTCCAGCTGGGCCGTTTTTTCTAGCCGTTGATTCACGAACGGCTTCTGTTCCGACTTCGGCGCCGAAATGAATCCCCCCGCATGGCGCGGGGGGATAAGCGGCTCCCGCCGGAGCAAGGGAGCGTCCGCGAGTGATCAGTTGTGACAGGTGGTGCAGCTGTAGCCGAAGCTGCTGACATGAATGCTGTGCATGGTCGAATAACCGGGTGAGGCTTTCAGGCTGTGGCAGCGGGCGCAGAGGATATCCATGGGCTCCTTGAGGTTGTAGGGAATCACCGGGGCCTGGATTTCGCAGCCGACGGCGTCGACCTCAGTCCCGGCGCCAGTGTTGGGACACTGGTCGATATTGTCGGTTACCCCGTCGTTGTCGCTGTCGAGCTGAGAGGTCGCGCAGCCGCTGGCATCCACGGCCTGGCCGGCCGGAGTGTTGGGACAGGCGTCGTCGGCATCGCTCACCCCGTCGTTGTCGCCATCGAGCTGGCTGGGCCCGCAACCGTTGGCGTCCACGCTGTCGCCGGCCGGGGTGGCGGGACAGAGATCGATGGCATCGGAGACGCCGTCGCCGTCGCTGTCAATCTGTGAATCGGAGCAGCCGCTGGCGTTGACGCTGTCGCCGGTCGGGGTGTTGGGACAGGAGTCCAGCTCATTGGGGACGCCGTCATTGTCACTGTCGGCCGGGGGATCGATCACCGGCGGTTCCACCACCGCTTCGCAGCCGACGGCATCCACCTCGACACCGGCCGGGCTGTTGGGACACTGGTCGATGGCGTTGTTCACCCCGTCATTGTCGCCGTCCAGCTGGCTGGGAGCGCAGCCGCTGGCGTCAACCGCTTCCCCGGAAGGGGTATTCGGGCAGGAATCCAGACTGTCGCCGACCCCGTCATAATCGCTGTCGATCTGGCTGAGGCCGCAACCGTTGGCGTCCACGCTGTCGCCGGCCGGAGTTCCGGGGCACAGGTCGCTGGCATCGGAGACGCCGTCAGCGTCGCTGTCGAGCTGAGAATCCGCGCACCCGTTGGCGTTGACCAGGGTGTTGGGCGGGCTGTCGGGGCAGGAGTCGACCTCGTCGGCCACGCCGTCGTTGTCACTGTCGACCGGGGCCGGCGGATCGGTCGGAGGATCCACCGGCGGTTCCGTGGGGGTCCAGTCGGGGTGGCACGAAAGACAGTCCTCGACCACCGGCACGCCCTCCATATCGCCGCGATGTTTTTTCACCGCATGACCACGATCGTCATCCCGCTCCTCGTCCTCCCCTCGGTGATGGTCGCGCTCTTCGTTTCGGTCCCTATCGTCTTCTTGATAGTGGTCCCGGTCCCCACCCTCATCTTCCTCATGATAGCGCGCCCGCTCATGATCCTCGTCTCCGTCCCGGGTGGCCGTGTCCTGCGCTCCGGTGTCGCGATGGTGTGAAACCCTCCTGTCGGCACGGGCGTCGGGGGGGAAGGGAACAGCGAGTGTCGCGGCGAGCAGCAGGCTCAATAACCAGAATCCTTTTCTCATTTCAGGGGTCTCCTTTGTGGATAAATGAATGTCTCCCGTTGCCCGAACTTGCGTGGCCGGGCGTTTGCGGTTGAGCTTCCCTGGCCAGGGAAAAGGTCACTCGTTTCGGCAGCGAGGTTGAGCACCATCGGTGCCAAGCAGGATTAAAATCCTGTCTTTCTAATATTTGTTTTTTCTTTTGTCGGTGAAATAACTTCTGTAACAGATTGACTTTGTTGAAAAAATATTTTTTCAAGAAGAGGTGATGCGGGATTAAAGATTAGGCGGCGGAGTGGTGGCAAGAAGGTTTTGCCAGGTCTGGTCGGGATGTCGGGGAATGCCGAACCGGCTTCCCCGCTGTTGACTGTCACAAATTGGCGACAACCCCGGGGACCCCCGGAACAGGTTTCCACGGCAGCTGGTTTCAAAAACGCCGCTGCGACAGGGGGTTGGACGGTGGCGGCTCAGGATCCGCGGCGGGGGAGTGGTCCGGGTTCAGGGCTGTTGTTTGTGGGCGACAAGGAATATTTAATGAGCAATCGTTATGGGAGATGTCGTCGGCCCTGCCCCCTGTCGTTCCCGGGGTCCGACAGGGGCAGGCCGACCCGTTGTTTTCCGGCTCCGGTGTGGAGGGAAACAGAGCCGGTTACAGGGTAGTGATTTCCAGCTCGAGGCCGTCCACCTCGTCGTTGGCTTTTTTCAGGGCCTCTTCGCTGGCCATGATGCCGATGGCGCTGAGACGGTTTTCCGGAGCCAGATAGCGCTCAGCCACCCTGGCCAGGGTGGCGCGGTCCATGGTTAGAATCTGTTGGCGCAGGGTATTGCGTTTTTCCAGGCTCAGGCCCTGGGTGATGTTGGCGAATTCGTGACTGCCCCGCCCGCCGGGGGAAAGGGGA
>JARRKW010000103.1:0-6763 GCA_037387645.1 Desulfuromonadaceae bacterium | reverse complement strand
CCTATGATCGCGGTGCTACCTCCGAGGCATCTGATACATGTGTAGGGGTACTGGGAGGGCCGGAACGTCCTTGACGTTACCCCCTCTTCTGCGCTACCCCCTTTTCATGCTCCCCGGTAGGATAATTTTGACTACCCTTTGTGGCATGGCCTGCCTTTTTCAACCTGATTGCCGAGGGAAAATCGGCAGGAAGTTTTTGCGTTTCGTGGCCTTTAGGGTGGGGATACCGATGATGCTGCCTTCTGGGGCAGTTCTCCGTGATCAACAAATAGCAATTGATTGGTGTCGAATCCCGCGGCGAAGGCTTTTTTCACCAGATTGTTTTGAGTTGCTGGCGGTAAAGTCGGGGTTCTGGCCAAAATCCAGAGATACGATCTGTTCGGGCCGCATACGAGGGCATATTGGTACCCTTCCTGGTCCAGTTCGAAAACAATATACGACCCGTAAAAGGGTCCGAAGAATGCAACTTTTAAAAATCCCTGGTCAGGTTCCCCCACAAAATAAGCTTTCCCTTCGGCTTCTTTCCAGGAACCCGTGTCGGCCGAGTAGCCACGATTGATTACTCTGATACCTCCATCCTTCCGCCGACTGTATTCTGCCGTCACATGGCTCAGACCCCGTTCAAAGGAATGATCCAGCCGGGCAATTTCGTACCATTTCCCCAGATATTTCTCTATGTTGAAATTATTGACGGCTGTTATATCGTTTGGAATGCCAACACACCCGGTCAATATCGATAGGAATAGTAGCAGCAGTTTTTTCATTTGGTCAGGATCCGTTGTTCTTCTCAGCAACAGTTATATTTTTGGTAGTGTGGCCCGTATGGTGGCCCTGCCAGAGAGTCAGGTTCAACCACTTGAGTTCAAGAGTAGCTGATTCCTGCCGAATTCCAACGTAGCGATGCTATATTTATCGAGCGCTGCCAATAAAATGTCATTTATCGCCGTGGGGGAAAACGGTAGGATTTCAGACAGGGCAGGCCGGAACGTTCTGTTGTGGGATTTCCCCGGAAAATCAATGAGGATGTTTATATGCATCAAAGCAAGGACCGCAAAGCCATGAAACCATATTCGATCTGCTTACCCATCCTCTTCCTGCTTTTGCTAGGGGGGGCACCGGCCCAGGCGGAATGGCCCTCGGTGGTTTCTTCCGCAGATGGCACCCCGATTTCGTATGAAATCTATGGCGCTGGCGAGCCGACCCTGGTGTTCGTGCATGGTTGGAGCTGCGATGCCCGCTACTGGCGGCAGCAGGTGCCCTATTTCGCTAAAAAGCATCGGGTAGTGGTGCTTGATCTGGCCGGGCACGGTCACTCCGGTATGACCCGTTCCCGGTACAGCATGAAGGCCTTCGGGGAGGATGTGCGCGCCGTGACGACAGCGGTCGGCAGTCGCAGCGTCATTCTGATCGGTCATTCCATGGGCGGTTCGGTGATCGCGGAGGCGGCCCGGCTCATGCCGGAGCGTGTCATCGGGCTGATCGGTATCGATACCCTGGAAAATGTCGAATACCCGCTGACGCGCGAAGAGCTGGCCGGAATGATTGCTCCGCTGGAACAGGATTTTCGCAGCGGCTGTCGGCCATTCGTCGGGGAGATGATTTCACCTGCCACCGCTGCGTCGCTGCGCGAGTGGATTCTCGCCGATATGTCTTCCGCTCCCCCTACGGTTGCCCTGAGTGCGTTAAAGGAAATGATGTCCCAGTACATCACCGGGGAGGCGGCCAAGATATTCGATGAAATCCGCATTCCCGTGATACTCGTGAAGGGCGATCTGTGGCCCGTCAACGAGGAAGCCAACCGTCGCCATATGTTTTCCTTCGAGGCCATGGTGCTGAAGGACGCGGACCATTTCCTGATGCTGGATCGGGCCGCCGATTTTAACCGGGCCCTGGAAAAAGCCATCGCTACTCTTTCCTCAAAACCCGGCAAGGAATAGCTGGCGGAAAATAGCCTGCCCCTTCACGGCATTCGGCAGCAGGATCGACGGCCGGACTAGCGGTCGCCGAGGTATTGGCCCGGCACCAGATAGTTGGTCACGTAATCCTCGATAGCGGCTTCCAGGGGCGTGATCTGGTGGGGGCAACCGGCTTTTCGCAGTTTGGCCATGTCGGCGCAGGTGTAGTACTGATAGGTGTCGCGGAGCTCCGCGGGCAGGTCGATGTACTCGATACGGGCCGGCCGGTTCAGGGCCTGGAATATGGCCGCTGCCAGCCGGTTCCAGCTGCTGGCTGCGCCGCTGCCGATGTTGAAGAGACCACCCAGGTGGGGCTGGTCCAGGAAGTACAGGGTCATGGCGGCGGCGTCCTTGACGTAGATGAAGTCGCGTTGTTGCTCGCCATCGGCGTAATCGCTCCGGTGGGAGCGGAAGAGTTGCAGCCTGCCGCTGGCAAGGATCTGCTCATAGGCCTTGAGGACCAGGGAACGCATCTCCCCCTTGTGGTGCTCGTTCGGGCCGAAGACGTTGAAGTATTTCAATCCCACCATCGACTTCAGCAGGCCGTTGTTCCGGGCCCAGCGGTCGAACAACTGCTTGGAGTAGCCGTACATGTTGAGGGGCCGTAAGCTGTCGAGGACGGCCTCGTCGTCCAGGAAGCCCTGGCCGCCGTCGCCGTAGCTGGCGGCGCTGGAGGCGTAGATGAAGCGGATGCCGTGGGCCGCTGCAAACAGGGCGAGCTGCCTGGAGTAGGCGAAGTTGTTTTCGATCAGGTAGGAGGCATCCCGTTCCGTGGTGGCGGAGCAGGCCCCGAGATGCAGGATCGCCTCGATCCGCTCCCCGCCGAAAGAGCCGCCCGCGGCGACCTGCCGGAGCATGACATCCTTCTCCAGATAATCCCGAAACTTAAGTGCCCGCAGGTTTTTCCACTTTTCGCCGGTGCCGAGATGGTCCACGACCAGAATGTCGTCCCGGCCCCGCTGATTCAGTGCATGGACAACGGCGCTGCCGATCATGCCGGCGCCGCCGGTTACAATGAGCATGGGTAAATCCTTCCTTTCGGGCCCGGGGGAGTCCCCAGGGAGGTGCTACATAATTTATATTCGTGCTACCAGGTGTATAGCATGAACCAGCCCGCTTACCAAGAAATATTTCGTAATCATTACTGGGGCTCAGAAAAGGGAAGATATCTGGGCTTCTCTGGACTTCAATGACTCAGAGCCTATCTTCGGATTTTTGGCTTTGTCGGAAAAGCGCACCTGCCATAAATGAAAATCCCAAAAGGAATAACCACCAGGTCGAGGGCTCAGGAACCACAACCTCGAGTTGGAGCGCTTCCCGGTCGCGGCCCAACACCGGATCGAAGATGTCGATTACCGAAGCCCGGAAATAGCGTTGATCGGCGAAGGGGTCGGAAATGGACAACAGATCGAGATCAACGTCGATCATATCCGCCATAAGGATATTGAAAATATCGCCGAGCTGCGCGTCGAACAGCAGGTCGATCCAAATGCTGGAGCCGGCCAAAATGGTAGCCATGCCTTCGACGGCTTCTGTCAGCGGGTTGTTGAAAACCTCGATGTGGTCGAAATCGAGCAGATCGCTGATGACCAGATCCCAATTGCCGTCGAGAATGAAGTTGGAAAGGATGTCGCCGGTAAAACGGCCGTCCTGCAGATGAACCTCTTGGGAGCGCAGTTCCCCGCCCGTGGCCACAGTCGTCATGCCTCCTGTTTGAATATAGCGCCCGCCAATGTCGGCAACTCCCTCGATCAGGGTTGTTTCAGCAAGTTGCAAATAGTTGCCTGCCAGTTTTAGGGTACCGCCGGAAAAGATGCGAACTTCACCGGCATTGGGAAAGGCGTTGTTGCCCAGCGCTAGAGTCCCTCCGTTCAGGGCCTGAACCTTCCCCCCTTCATTGCGCAAATCAGCGATCTCCAGGCGGCCGCCGATATTGGCCGCGACCATCCCTCTGCCGGTTGCATCGCCTTTCACAACCACAATGGGAGCCGCCTCTCCGCCAATTGGTACGCCACCGATGCTGCCGTTGCGCCCTGGCATGGTTGTGATGATAGTGCCTTTATTGACCGTCAGGAGGCGATCGTTGGTATCGGCAACAATACGCGCGGCCGCCGGGGTGGCCCCGTTGAGAAAGATGCCGCCGCGTGGAGTCCCTTCACCGGGCCAGAGCGGGTTGACCAGGTCAACATTGCCGTCAATAATCCTGATGATGCTGGTGCCTTCGATCGGCAGGCCGGAGGGAAGGTTGGTGATGATGCGACCTGGATTTGCCGGGTTTCCAGGATTGCTGAAATCGATGGCGTCCGCTGCGCCGGCCCCGGCATCGAGGGTCAGGACCACCGGGTTGAGCGGCCCCGCTTCCACAAAAACGGACCCTCCCTGAATTTTCATCTTCGCCGGTAAGGTCCCGCCCGGAAAAGCAGAAGCCAGGACCCTTGCGATGGCGTTTTCTTCGATGGTGACACGGGTTCCTTCGGTAATGGCACCACGGTTGAGTTGCAACTCGCCACACAACAGCGGTGGGAGACAGGCTTCCACCCGAACGGAGCCTCCGTGAACAGCGGTGTCTTCGAGAATGACGTTTCCGCCGACAAATGTTTCAATAGAGCCGCTTTTCGATTGTTCGATAAGACTGTTTTTAAGTAGCAGGGTACTGCCCAGCCCCCACGAGGCGAAGGTACCGCTGTTTTGCATGGAAACAACAGTGGATCCATCGCCCCCGGAGGGATCGACCACCAAGTCTCCACCGTTGGCAACGATGGTCCCTTTGCGGTTGTTCAGCAACATGATACCGCTGCCCGGTCCCGCTCCTCCGAGATATCCTGAGCCGGCGATCGTCCCCTGGTCCACAATCGCTTCGCCGCTGCCCGGCCGCAGGTCATCCCGGGCAAAGGTCAGCTGGCCGCCCGTAAGTGTGAGATAGTCATTTTCGCTAATTTCGAGGCGGTCGATCTGGACTTCCGAAGCGAGGGTGACTACCGAGGCGGTAGCGGCTTCGTCGTCAATCCGAACCTGGAAAAACTCGCTAGCCGAATTGTCCGGGTACGGTTCGGTGCTGGCCGGAGCAAATGACCAGTAGGCGTCGGTCCAGTCGCCGGTCGTTCCCGTCCAGGTCGCCGTTACCTGGGTAGCGTGCGCCTGAGAAATACCAATGCCTCCTGTTAGAAGGATACAGACGAAAGCACGTATAAATTGGGCAGCCGTTGCAGATGTGGTCATTGTCGAACGTCTGACGGCCAGCAGCATGACCATGGTGATCGCGGCAAAAAGCTGCCAGGTCGCCGGTTCGGGAACCGGCACCGCCCCCAAAATGGCGGTGCCGGAGGTGACAAGCCAGCCAAGGCCTGGTGCCGTGGGTGAGTAGAGTGCAAACCTGCCGGTCGAAGAGATTTCTGGCAGGTAATAGCTGTCGGCATAAAATTCCAGATAACGTTCATCGGCCTCGGGCAGGTCGATGAGCCAGTCGGATACGCCGTCGAGGCCCAGCGCCAGATAGATTTCGGCGCAGCCCGTTTCTACCTGAAAGTAGCTTACGATTTCACCATCGAGCCAGGTAAGTTCATAGGTATATTCCCAGATTGATTCGAGGCCGACAGGGAGTTCGTCCTGAATCTCGTCCGTCAGGTCGGACACCGCTTTCTGCTCCGCATTCGGTACGATGTTCACTTCAGGTTTTGCTCCATAGATGGCATTAAGCCCTTTGATGTCCTCCGGTTGAATGGTGATGCGCGTGTCGAACAGGGTTGCATCGGCCTTCATCACTTCCCCGTCCTGGTTTTTGGTGTAATGGTCAAAACCGGCGGGATGAGCAAACTCGTGCATGCTGAGATTATGGATTTGCACGGTTTTGATCTCATCCGTTGCCCCTTTGGGATCGGTCGGTAAAAAGATGTCCGAGATCTCGGTGGTCTCGGCTTTTCCATTCTGGTCAAAATTCCAGTAACTTGCGGCGCGGGCGCCGCCGATATCGTTCTCACCCATTTTTTGAATATTTGCGGTGGTGTCCCAATAAACGCTGATGCTGTTCTCTTTGGCCTGATATTTGGCCATTTCAGGATAGTTGGCGGGGTCTGGATTGGGATCGGCGTTGTATTGAGCGACTTCGGCGTTATAGGCATCCAAATCCAACGGGGTCTGGGGCGGGTCTCCGGCCTGCAATTGGAGGTCAATGCCACGCGGCCCGAGTTCGGCCCTCCATTTATCCAGGGCCGCGATGACTTCGTCGCGCCAGTTCGGATTGGCCGGGTTTGCCTGGATATAGACGTTGTAGGTTCTTTGGGCGAGTTTTGGATTGCCGCCGTTCTTGCTGTCGGTGTACAGATGTAAGGCCCAGGAGAAATCTGGCAGTAACAGTATGGCGGGGAAGAAGAGCAGGAAGAAAATTAAAACGCGCAGGATAGGGCTGGGTTGTCGACCCAATCTGCCAGAGCCCTCTCGGTGAGGGCGGGCTCTGGAACTGTTCGGATTGGGGAGAAGGGTGTTGCCGACATCCCGTTCAAGTAGGTTCCCGGGCCCAGCTGGGGGGGCAGGAGAGGTTGGGGCGGTTGATAGCCTAACCATTGAGGAGGGTTCAAGAGAAGAAGGCAGGGCATGACAGGTCATAAAGCCTCCTATGGGGAAATTATGTGAGTCCTCCTTTTAATGATTAAAAAATGCAAATAATGGAAATAAAATAGCATAATGCATACCACCCAGGTAAGTAGTGTGAATTGCTTTTATTTGAGAAGAGACTTGCGAAACTTTCAGAAAAGTATGTAAATACTTTCGACAGTGCGAGGAAAAGTTCTTTACAAAAGAGAGACCACCGG
>JARRKW010000102.1:6207-7302 GCA_037387645.1 Desulfuromonadaceae bacterium | reverse complement strand
TCTCAACGGCGAGAAGCTGCCGGTGGTTCAGGTAAGCTGGGAGCAGGCCCGGGGGTTTGCCGACTGGCTGACCGAGCAGAGTGGAGGCCAGTACCGGTTCCGGCTGCCCACGGAAGCCGAGTGGGAATATGCCTGTCGTGCCCGAACTTCCTGGGAACGCTTCTGGGGCAATGAATCGGATTCGGCCTGCAAATTCGCCAACGTTTACGACCGGGTGGCGAGGAGGGAAGATCCTTGCCCCTGGCAACACCATGATTGCGACGATGATTTCGTCACCACCGCCCCGGTCGGCTATTATTTCCCCAATCCCCTGGGGTTGTACGACATGCTGGGCAATGTCTGGGAATGGACGGCGGACAGTTACGATCCCCAGGCCTATCGCCGGCATGCCCGCCAGAACCCGCTGAGTAGCGCCGGTGCCACCAGGGTCCGTCGGGGTGGCAGCTGGGCCGATTCGCCGGGCAGTATCCGTTGTGGTAACCGGGGGAAACGCTCACCCGATCGGGAAAACAGCCAGGTTGGTTTCCGGGTGCTGTTGCAATAAATTGGAAACAGAACGGTCTGCTGAGCGCCCGCCCCTGGCGGGCGATGCCCTGCCACGATTTGCGCCGTAAGGTTTTACTGCCGCTGCTGCCGGTGGCGGCTCCTCGCTCATTTGAGCTCTCCTCCAAGTGGTTTTTCTTCCCGTCTGACGGCCCCTACGGGTCTGAATTCTCACAACCGTTTGGGTGATACCCGCTGAGAAGAAGATTTTTACGGCTTGACTTTAAATCAAACGTTTGTTTGAATTGTGCTTATTGAATATGTAAGGGAAGGGAGTGTTTCATGGGGCAGCCTGATACCAAAGAACGGATACTGGATGCGGCCGAGGAGCTGTTTGCCCGTCAGGGCTTTCATGCCACCTCGCTACGGGCGATTACCGGTGGGGCCCAAGTCAATCTGGCGGCGGTCAATTATCATTTCGGCTCCAAGGATGGTTTGCTCGAGGCCGTGTTTTCCCGGCGGTTGACGCCGCTGAACCAGGAACGGCAACGGCGGCTGGAGGCGGTCCGGGAGGCTGCCCGGGCAGCCGGGACACCGCCCCAGGCCGAGGCC
>JARRKW010000102.1:0-6193 GCA_037387645.1 Desulfuromonadaceae bacterium | reverse complement strand
TGAACCGACCCTGCGGCTGTATGCCTCCGGGCCAGGGGCCGGTTTTTTTATCATGCTGGTGGGGCGGGCTCTGTCCGGTTCCGACGAACTGGTAAGGCAGACCTTTCTTCGCCAGATGGGGGCGATGTTCCAGTTGCTGTTTGAGTTGCTGGCGCAGGCTCTGCCCCGGTTGTCCCGGGATCAGTTGTTCTGGCGTTTGCAGTTTGCTTTGGGCGCCACCGGTCATGCCTTGCGTTGGGCCGGCGGTGGTATCGAATTGCCCGGTGATTTCAAGCCGCCCGCCCGGATTGAGGATCTCATCGATATGGTGGTGGGCTTTGCCAGCGCCGGAATGGAGGCTCCCTGATGCGGCGGAATATGGTCGTTCTATTGTGGCTCCTGCCCCTGTTGGGAGGCTGTGTTTTGCATCAGCCCCAGCCGGTTGCCGCACCGTCCTTGCCCGATTCCTATGGCGCCGGTTCGCTGGCGGAAGGCACTCTGAAGGTACCGGAGCGCTGGTGGACGCAATTTGATGACCCGCAATTAGACCGTCTGCTGGAGCAAGCCTTTGCCGGCAATCTGGAGCTGCGCCAGGCGCTGGCGCGCTTGGAACAGCTGCAAGCCGTCAGGAGGCAGACCGCTGCCGCGCAACAGCCATATGTCAATCTCGAAGCCAGTGGCGGGCGCGTGCGCCAGGCGGTTGCCGGGGCAGCCCGGACCAGCAACAGCTATCGGCTGGCGGTGGCTGCCGGGTTTGAGCTGGATCTCTGGCGCAAGCTGGAAGCACGCACTGCCGCGGCAGGCTACGATATGCTCGCATCGCAACGGGATCTGGAAACCCTCTATCTGAGCCTCAGTGCCCAACTGGCCGATTTTTATTATCTGGCGGTGGAACAACGGGCGCAACTGGAACTGACCGATCACACTGTCGCGGCTTTTGCTGATTCCCTGGCCCGGGTGGAAGACCGCTATCGCAGTGGGCTGGTGCCGGCGGTCGATGTCTATCAGGCCCGGCAAAATCTGGCGGCGGCCAAGTCGCGCCGCCCTCAGTACGAGCGGACTCTGGCCCAGACCGAGCATGCCTTGTCTCTCCTGTTGGGCCGTTATCCCGACCGCTCCCTGGCGGGAGATGGCGCGGACATTCCGCGGGTGAAATTGCCCCTGGCCGTAGGCTTGCCGGCTCAGCTGCTGCTGTTGCGACCCGATATCGATGCGGCGCTGGCCCGTCTCAAGGCCAGCGACCAGCGGATCGGCGCGGCGGTGGCCGAGCGCTTCCCTTCCTTCACCTTAACCGGCAGTTACGGCGGCGCCAGCACCGAGCTCGACTCCCTGCTGCAATCACCGAATATTTTCTGGAACCTGCTGCTCAATGTCACCCAACCGCTGCTGGATGGCAGCCGGCGCCAGGCTGAGGTGGACCGTTCCCAGGCGGTTTTCCGAGAACAGTTGGCGGCTTATCAGCAGACCCTGTTACGGGCCTTTCAGGAGGTGGAGGATGCGCTGGTGCAGGAACAAACCAGTGTCGGCCGTATTGCCCTGCTCGAAGAACGGGTGGCGGCGGCCGGCGCTGCCCGGCGTCTGGCCCTGGACCGCTATCTTCAGGGAATCACCGACTATCTGCCGGTGTTGCTGGCCCAGACCAGTGAATTTGAGGCCGAAAGTCAGCTGCTGGCGGCCCGCCGGCAGCTGGTTTCGGACCGTATCGCCCTTTCTCGTGCCCTGGGCGGACGGTGGATGGAAGAGTCTCTGAAAGCCCGTTTGGCTAACCCCCCCGAGCAAGGATCTAAACGATGAGGTGCAAAGCAAAGCTCAGCAAAATTATTCTGCCGTTGGCCATTATTGCCCTGGCTGTTATTGGCATGAAACTGTTGATTGCCAGTCGCTCTGAACCGAAAAAGGAAGTGCATGAAACGCCGGGTGCTCTGGTGGAAACCCTGACGGCCGTCAAAGCGGATCGTCAGGTGCAGGTGGTGGCGACCGGCACGGTGCAGCCCCATCGGGAAATTACCCTGACCCCGCAGGTCGGGGGGAAACTGGTGGAGGTTTCTCCCCGGCTGGTGGTGGGGGGGCTGTTTCAGGCGCAGGAAGTCATGCTGCGCATTGAGGATACCGATTATCGCCTGGCCGTCGACCGGGCGCGGGCGGCCCTGGCCAAAGCCGAATATGAGCTGGCCAATGAGCAGAGCCTCGCCGAGGTGGCCCGACGCGAATGGAACCGCATGGGGGAAGAGCAGATCGAGCCGAGTCCGCTGGTGTTACGGGAACCCCAGTTAAAAAATGCCCAAGCGACCCTGCTGTCGGCCCGGGCGGCCCTGGCGCAGGCCGAACTGGAACTGGCGCGGACCGTATTGCGGGCACCCTTTGCGGCCCTGGTGCGGACCGAAGCGGTGGATTTCGGGCAGGTGGTGCGGGCCGGGATGGAAGTGGCGACTCTCATGGGTACGCGGGAAGCGGAGGTGCTGCTGCCGTTGCCGGTGGCCGAGCTCGACTGGTTGAGGATTCCCCGTCCCGGTCGTAGCGAGGCGGGTGCGCCGGCCGAGATCCGTCTGACCGCCGGCAACCGGCATTATCAGTGGAATGGCCGGCTGGAGCGGGTTCTGGGCGAGGTTGATCCCCGGGGCCGAATGGCCCGGGTGGTGGTTCAGGTGGAGGATCCCTATGGTCTAAACGACCCGGCCGGAACGAAGCCGGCGCTGGCGGTAGGCAGCTTTGTCGAAGTGACCCTGCACGGGGAACTCTTACCCGACGTGGTGGTACTGCCGGCCGCGGCCTTACGGGATAACCAGACGGTCTGGCTGGTGGATGACGGACGGCTCCGCATTCAAGCCGTGGAAGTGCTGCGGCGGACCCGGAATGAGGTGGTGATCGGTGCCGGGGTGGCGGACGGTGAGCAGGTGGTACTGACCTATCTGCCCGGAGCGGCAGCGGGCATGAAACTGCGGTTGGTGGCAGACACCGCAACCAGGGAGTCCGACTTATGAAAAGTGCGATTCGCTGGATGGCCCACAATCATGTGGCCGCCAATCTGCTCATGCTGGTATTTATTGTCGGCGGCATTTTGCTGGCGCCGCGGGTTAAACAGGAAGTCTTCCCCGAGATTTCCATGGACTGGATCCGGATTTCCGTGCCCTACCCCGGTGCCGGGCCGGAAGAGGTCGAAGAGGGGATCATCCTTAAAATCGAGGACAATCTGACCGGGATCGACGGCATCAAGCAGATCAAATCCACCGCCGCTGAAGGCGGGGGGACGGTGATGGTGGAAGTGGCCGAAGGGAGGGACCCGGATAAGCTGTTGCAGGATGTCAAGAGTGAGGTGGATCGGATCATAACCTTTCCCCTCGATGCGGAAGAACCGATCATCTCCAAGGTCCTCAACCGGCGGGAAGTGATTTCCGTCATTGTCTATGGCGATCTGCCGGAACGCACCATTCGCGAACAGGCGGAACGGGTGCAGGACGAGCTGTTGTTGCTCCCGCAGATCACTCAGGTCGACCTGGGGGGAGTGCGTCCCTATGAGATCTCCATCGAGATTGCCGAAGGGGATCTGCGGCGCTACCAGCTGACCCTGGAGGCGGTGGCAGCCCGTATCCGCAAGGCTTCCCTCGATCTGCCCGGAGGACCGGTGCGGACCCAAGGGGGCGAGATTCTGCTGCGCACCAAGGAGAAACGCTACTATGGCCCGGAGTTTGCCGATCTGGTGATTCTCACCCAGGCCGACGGGACCCAGATTCGCTTGCGGGATATCGCCGAGGTCAAAGATACCTTTCGGGAGACCGACACCTTTGCCTCTTTCGACGGTAAACCGGCGGCCATGGTCAAGGTCTATCGGGTGGGGGAACAAAAGCCGACGGAAATCTCCTTGCTGGTCGATGCCTATGTGAAGGAAAAACAGACGCAATTGCCGCCGGAGCTGCAGATTGCCACCTGGAACGATACCTCCGAATTACTCAAGAGTCGGATGCAGCTGCTGCTGAAAAACGCCGGTTTCGGTTTGATTCTGGTGTTTCTGGTGCTCGGCTTGTTTCTGGAAATCCGCTTGTCCCTCTGGGTGATGCTCGGTATCCCCATTTCCTTTCTCGGGACCCTCTTTTTCATGCCGACGCTGGGCGCATCGATCAACATGATTACCCTGTTCGCCTTTATTCTGGCCCTCGGTATCGTGGTGGATGACGCCATCGTGGTTGGCGAAAACATCTACGATCACCGTCAGCTCGGCAAGTCCTATCTGCCGGCGGCGGTGGCCGGAGCGCAGGAGGTGGGCATCCCGGTGGTCTTTTCCATTTTGACCACGGTGGCGGCCTTTACCCCCCTGCTTTTCATCAGTGGCCTCATGGGGAAATTCATCAAATCGATTCCGGAAGTCGTAATTACCATTCTGTTGGTTTCCCTCATTGAATCGCTGTTTGTGTTGCCCGCTCATCTGGCCCTCGGTGGACCCCGTCCGATTTCCGCTGGTCTGGTGGGAGCTATCGATCGAACGCGACGCTGGTTCGGTGGCCGGCTCGATCGTTTTATTGACGGTTCCTATCGCCGGGCGGTGGAATTCTGTCTGCGCCAGCGCTATATCACTATTGCCGTCGCCATTGCCTGCCTGCTGTTGTCGGTCGGCCTGGTCAAAGGGGGACTGATTCGTTTCAACTTCATGCCAGAGGTGGATGGCGACCAGATTATCGCCTCCCTGCAAATGCCGCGGGGTACCCCGGTCAACGAAACCGCCCGCATCGTGGACATGATCACCGCCAAGGCTCAGGACATAGTGGCTGAATACGATGCCCAGCGTCCCGCCGATGACACCATCCTGCGGCATCTCTATGCGGTGGTGGGTGGACGGGTGGCGGAAAGCGGTCCGGCTGCCAGCGGTGAAGGAGCAGGGGGAGCCTACCTGGCCGATGTGGCGCTGCTGCTGACCGTCAGCGAAAAGCGGGGAGTTCCGGCAGCTGAAATTTCCGATCGCTGGCGCCGGGCCGTGGGGGAAATCCCCGGCATCGAATCGTTGGTATTCAAAACCAATCTGGTTCACATGGGGGCCAATATCGACATCATGCTGGCGCAGGACGATTTTTCCGTGCTTGACGAATCATCCCAACGGCTTCGCTCGGCCTTGGCCGAATATCCCGGGGTCAGCGATATCGAAGACACCTATGCCCGCGGCAAGCGGGAAATCAAATTGCGGCTCAAACCGGAGGCCCGCACCCTGGGGGTGACCGAGGAGGATCTGGGGCGACAGATCCGCAGGTGCCGAGGCTCTGCGGCTGCAACGGGGACGCAATGAGGTGAAGGTCATGGTGCGTTATCCCGAGGTGGATCGCGCCAGCCTCTGGGATCTGCAATCCTTACGCATCCGTACCCCTCAGGGAGGCGAGCTGCCCCTGTCCAGTGCGGCCTGGATTGAGGAAGGGCGGGGGTTTTCGGAGATCCGGCGCACCGACCGCAAACGGGTGATCAACGTTACCGCCCGGGTTGACAGCAAACAGGCCAATACGGGAGATATTCTGGACGAACTCAGTGGCGGTCTGTTGCCCCAGCTGAGTCAGGTTTTTCCGGGTCTGAGCTACCAAATGGAAGGGGAGGAGAAGGAGCGGCGGGAATCGATGGCCAGCATGCAGCATGGCTTCAGCCTCGCCCTGTTTGCCATTTTCGCCCTGTTGGCGATTCCTTTCCGCAGTTACAGTCAGCCGCTATTGATTATGGTCGCCATCCCCTTTGGCATTGTCGGCGCCATTCTCGGTCATTTGATCATGGGCTTCAGCTTGAGTATTCTGTCCATGTTCGGCATTGTGGCCCTTTCCGGGGTGGTGGTCAACGATTCCCTGCTGCTCATCGACCGGGTCAACAGCAATCGTCGGCAGGGAGGCCTGGATCTCCATCAGGCCCTGGTCGAAGCCGGCGTGCGGCGTTTCCGGCCGATTCTACTGACCTCCCTGACCACCTTTTTCGGTCTGGCGCCGATGATTTTTGAAACCAGCGTGCAGGCCCAGTTTCTGATTCCCATGGCCATCAGTCTTGGTTTCGGCATTCTCTTCGCGACGGGCATTACCCTGTTGCTGATTCCGGCCCTCTATTTTGCGCTGGAAGATGTCCGGCGTCTGTTCGGTTTGTCGGAATATCACGCTGATCATGCAGCGGGATCGTAGTTCCTCATTCTTCGGATTTTGCACGGGAAAAAGCGAACGGTTGGAGTAATCGGGGTCCGGTGTCGCAGTTTTGCGACACC
>JARRKW010000101.1:0-5350 GCA_037387645.1 Desulfuromonadaceae bacterium | reverse complement strand
CCCCGCGTGGGTCAGCGACTCCCTGGTTCAGTCTCTCCTATAGCCTGAAATATGCGCTGGTGGCCCTGCTGTTACTGCCGCTGTTGCTGGGCGTTGCCGGTTTGGCTTCGGTCGGGGCCTATCTGCAGCAGGAAACCGGCGGTTTTCTGCTGCTGACTCCGGGGGGCATCTACCTGCAGGAGCGGGTTTATCGCCGGGGGGAAAAAACCATCCGCCTGGCGGCCATGATTCATCTGGGGCGACAGGAGTATTACCGGGAGCTGGCCCAGTCGGTGGGGACGGGACGGACCCTGATTCTGCTCGAAGGGGTGAGCGACCGGGACCGGCTGCTGCAACAGTCTTTTGACTACAGCGGTTTTGCCGAGCTGCTGGGGCTGGTCGCGCAGAACTCTCTGGACTTTGCCGGCCAACCGGTCTCCCCGGACAGCCTGGAGCAGGAGATTGAGGATGCCGGCGACCCGGCCGTGCCCCATATCCTCTGTGCGGATCTTGATCTCAACCAGTTCGATGCGCGCACCATCGAATTTCTCAATGTGGTTGGCAGGACCCTGCTCAATCCCCAGGCTGAAGGTTTTGGCCTGAGCGCCTACCGGCGCTGGGTCGCTGAGCATATGGACGGGCCGATGGTGCAGGTGCTGATGGCCGACATCCTGCATCGCCGCAACCGCCATCTGCTCCGCATTTTGCGGCGGAGCCTGCCGCATTACGATACCCTGGTGGTGCCCTGGGGGGCGATGCATATGCCCGCCATCGAACAGGCGGTCGTCAGGGCGGGCTTCCATTTGGCAACCAAGACGCAGCGTTTGAGCCTGGAATTCGGCAACCTCCCCTTTCGGCAGATCTTCAAGCGGGCCCTGCGATAGTTCGGCCTATTCGGCGCGGACTGAGCTTTGGCGGAATCTCTTCTCCCCCGAGCCTCCCGGAATCATCAATCCGCGGGGTCCGGTTCATATTTATACCCCACCCCGTAAACCGAATGGATCAGCTCCTGCTCCGGGGCGGCCTGGGCCAGTTTTTTGCGCAGTTTCTTGATGTGGCTGTCGATGGTGCGATCGCTGACAATGCGCTCATCGGGATAGATGCGATCCATCAGCTGACTGCGGGAAAAAATCCGCCCCGGACTGGCCACCAGAATCTGCAGCAGCTTGAATTCCACCGCCGTCGGTTCGATTTCCTTATCGTTCAGGATGATGCGGTAGCGGGCTTCATCCAGGATCAGTCCCTGCTGCTGGATGGTGGCGCCGCCGCTGCGACGGAGTACCGCCTTGTCCCGGGCCACCACCTCCCGCGGGCTGAAGGGTTTGTTGATATAATCGTCGGCGCCGAGTTCGAGGCCGAGCAGGCGGTCGATCTCCTCGACTCGGGCGGTCACCATGATGATCGGTACCGAGGAGAAGGCGCGGATTTCTTTGCAGATTTCCATGCCGTCCTGGCCCGGCAGCATGAGATCGAGCAGGATCAGATCCGGTTGCTGTTCCCGCACCCGGGGGAGGACCTCCAGGCCGTTGTCCAGGTGCTGGCTGGTAAAGCCGGCCTGGTGCAGATAGTCGCGCAGCAGTTCGGCCAGTTTCGGTTCGTCCTCGACGATGAGGATATTGCCTTTCATCCAAGCCTCCTCAGGTTGGCAGGCGCAGGGTGATCCAGACCCCGCCGGAGGGCGAAGGTCGGGCGCTGATCTCCCCGCCGTGGGCGGTGACAATGTTGCGGCAGATCGACAGACCGAGGCCGGCCCCTCCGGTGTCCCGATTGCGGGAATTATCCACTCGGTAAAGGCGTTCGAACAGCCGTTCCAGATCCCGCTCGGGCACGCCGGGCGCGCTGTCCATAAAATGCATGACCAGGGCGTTTTCCAGCGGCTGTAGACGGATTTCCAGGCGTCCGCCGGAATCGGTGTATTTCAGGGAGTTTTCCAGCAGATTGCTGAACAGCTGTTGGAGCCGTTCGGGGTCGGCGAACAGCGGGGGAATTTTATTTTCGAGACCTTCCAGCTGCAGTGCGATCCCTTTGCGGGCGAACTCGCCGTGCAGCGGCTCCAGTACCTGGCGCAGCAGGTTGATGAGGTCGACTTCGCATTTGCGATAGGTCAGGGCGCCGACATCGGAAAGGGCCAGCTGGTAGAGATCCTCGATCAGGCGATTCAGGCGCAGCACTTCGCCATGGAGGGAGGCAATGGCCTGGGGGGTGGGCTGGCGCACTCCGTCCTGCAGGGCCTCGATTTCACCGCGCAGAATCGCCCGGGGGGTGCGCAATTCGTGGGAGATGTCGGCGACCCACTGGCGGCGGGCCAACTCGTTGCTTTCCAGGGCCAGGGCTAGGGAGTTGAAATCCTGCGCCAGTTGGCCCAGCTCGTCCGTGCGTTCGACGGTTACCCGGGTGGCGAAGTCCCCGGCGGCCAGCTTGCGGGTGGCGTCGGCCAGGATGCGGATCGGTCGTACCATGCGGCTGGCCAGGGGCAGGGCCAGCAGGGCCGAGACCAGCAGCAGGAGTCCGGCGATGAGAATCATGGCCAGCCGCTGTTCCCTGATGAAACGCAGCTGATTGGCGTCGGCGAGATCCTTGCGGGGGACGATGCCCAGGTAGCCGATGGTTTCTCCGTCATGCTGTAACGTTCTGAAGGGCAGGTCCGTCCTGAGGGGGGGCAGGGGATAGACCGGTTGCCGCTGTTGATCGAGCAGCACGATGCGTTTTTCAAAGGAATCGGGACGGATAGCGGCCCGTTTTCCTCCGGCCCCGGGGCCGAATTCGCGGTGCCGCTGCATCCGGCGTTCAAAGCGTTCCAATTGTTCCGGGGAAAACCGGCCTTCCGGCAGGGTTCGCAGCAGCAGCCGGAACAGATTGACCGGATCCTGGCGCAGAAAATCCCAGCTGAGCCGATCGGCATAAGCTTCTTCCAGCTCAATGGCCAACCGTTCCAGGCGTTCCTCTTCCATGGTGTTGACATATTGCAGAAAGCCCCGGTCAATGCTCCACTGCATGATCAGGATCATCCCCAGGCAGACCAGGCCGGTTGCGGCCAGTAGCGTCAGGAAAAGTTTGTGTTTGATGCTGACGAACATGCGGTTCCTCTTGGTGTGGTCAGGGGTTGTCTTTGTTGTAGCACATCTGTTCCTTTAAATACCACAGCACCGTTGTGCCGGGGTTGCCTTTCCTTATTTCTTCCATATTCTCTGCAAAATTGCCTGATATCGTCACAACCAAAAGGAAAAGAGATGAGCGCAGCAACTTGCTAACCTCGATCCAGGGAGGACCGTATGAAAGGCAAAAAACTTATCACTGCAATGCTCATGATCGGTCTGTTCGGAAGCATCCCGGCAAGCGTGTTTGCCAAAGACCATGGTCGTCATCACGTCAGCTCGGACCGCCGCCATGAATTCAAACATCATGAACGGGTGCAGGTCGGCCATCAGGATTACTATTATGGCAGCGGTCGTTTTTACCGCCCGGGCAGAACCGGGCTGATGGAGGTGCAGGCCCCCCTCGGGGCGATCGTGGCGACCCTTCCTTTCGGAGCCGCCACGGTGAAGATCGGGCTGAATAGCTACTTTTTCGCCAACGGCGCTTATTTCAGCAAGGCCCCCCGGGGGTATCGGGTGGTCCGGCAGCCGGCATTGCCGTCCTTCCGGCACCGTGACCAACACCGGGCCGGACGGGTTCTGGTGCAGCCGGGCCGGCTCAATCTGCGTTCCGGTCCGGGCCGGCATTTCGCCGTCAGGGCACAGCTCAGAGGCGGAGAGCCGCTGCTGGTGCGTGGACAGTCCGCCGGTTGGTATTAATATCGAAAGCCCCGATGGCGTTTGCGGTTGGGTGATGCAGTTTACCCGCCCCGCGACCTTGGGATAACAGCGGTCAATCTCCTTCCCGGGAGATACCACCAACACAAAGGAGATGGTTATGAAAAAACATTTGTCCATGGTTTCGTTATTGTCGGTTCTGCTGCTGGCTGTTGCGACCTTTTCGGTGCAGGCCGGACCTTACGGAGGAGGAAGAGGCGCTTGCGGTGACTGCCCCAATGGGGCAAAGGGCGGGTTTTTGCAGCGGATGACGCAAGTGCTTGACCTGAGTGAAGTGCAGCAGGCCCAGATCAAGGACATTTTGGCGGAAGAACGGACCAGGGTGGAGCCGTTGCGCCGGCAGATGGCGGAAAATCGGAAACAGCTGCAGCAGGTGATGCGGTCCGAAACCTTTGACGAAGGGGCGGTCCGCGAGCTGGCAAAGCAAAAGGCGCAAGTCAGTGAAGAACTGATGGTTTCCAAAGCCCGCGCCCGGCATCTGATTCAGGCGCAACTGACCCCCGAACAGCGCGAAAAAGCCGTCGACCTTCTGACCATGCGGCATGGACGCCATGGTCACCGGGCCCGTTGCCAAGCGGATAGGTCGGCAGTGGCGCAGCCCTGAACGGTTGGTTTTATGGGTTCAGCAGCGGTTTCTGGTCGGAAAAACCGGGGAGAAGTTTTTCGCTCTGTTGTCGGTTAAATAATGTCGGTGATTGAACAGGTAGGCGCGACCGGGTGGCTTTATGCTCCCGGTCGCGTTTGCTTTGTTTTTTGTCGGTTGAGGAAGAACTGTTTTTCAGTAATTGAAGATTTATCGTGATTAAAAATGGTGGAATGAAAATAAAACGGCCAATGGGATCGAGCTGAATGAAAGCGTGTTTTTATCCTGAACCCACCCCGAAAAGGTACCCTTCCCATTCATTCATGGATAAATTTTAAAAAAACTTTAGTTTCCCGGTATCATAGGCTTGACCGTGAATATAATAATGTGTTTATATTGGCCGTAAATTCCAAAAACGGATTGCAATGAAGCGTTAGTGTCTTTTTAATGTTCGCTAGGTAGTTTTAGAACACTTTTCCCTTGTACGGGTTCCTGCCTCTTATGACGTTGGAAGAACTTCATATAGAAAAGGTTCCTTCTGTTCCTCAGGTTCTTTTGGAGCTGTTACGGCTCTGTCACCAACCGATTGTCGATTTTGACGAGCTGGCTAAGGTTATTGAACAAGAACCGGCTCTTTCCGCGAAGATTCTTCAGGCCGTCAACAACGTTTTTTATCGGCAATGGTCCGAAGTAACCAATATTCGTCGACTTTTGGTGGTTTTGGGACTGGACCGGGTGAGGCAGATTGCGGTTACCACGGCCGTGCATCAGTTCTTCTCCGGCTTTCGGGCGAACAATGAAACCTTTGTTACCTCGGTCTGGGTCCGTTCCCTTTTCTGTGCTTATATTGCTCAGGACCTCGCCCGCCTGACCGGTTATCCCGTCGCGGATGAAGCCTATGTGGCCGGTTTGCTCCATCGCATCGGACAGCTGGTTCTGTTGCAGAATTTTCCCAATGAGTATCAGGACGTCCTGT
>JARRKW010000100.1:0-5355 GCA_037387645.1 Desulfuromonadaceae bacterium | reverse complement strand
CTGCGGGAAAAGTTTTTCAAGTTCTGGACAATGGTTTTAATGCGGTCCGTTCCCTGTAGCGATTCGTCAATTAGCTCCGGGGCATCGGCGAGAATATGGTCTATCTTGAGGGAGCGTCTGGCCTGTCTCAGGACGTCGACAGTTTGGTTTTGATCCAGCAGGGTGTGATACTCGCAGAGCCGCTGGAAGTATCTGCTCAGGGTGCCGAGATTGCTGTGGATAAATCCCACCGGATTGTTGATTTCATGGGCAACGCCGGCGGCGAGTTGGCCGATAGCGGCCAGTTTTTCCCCCTGCAGCACTTGCGTCTGAGCTGTCTCCAGATCGAGGTTGGTGGCTTCAATCTGCTGATTTAACGCGATGAGTTCGGAAGCCAGACGTTGTCGTTCAATGGCGTGCCGGATGGCGCACTCCAGGACTTGCGGGGTCAGTCCCTCTTTGCAGAGAAAGTCCTGCGCCCCTTCCTGGAGCGCCTGTTCAGCCAGCTGTTGTTGTTGGTTGCCGGTGAGAATGACAACGGGGAGCTTGGGATGGGTTTGGCAAAGGCGCTGCACGGCAGCAAGGCCGGAGTGGTCCGGCAACCCCAAATCGAGCAGAGCGAGATCGCTGGTGGACTCTTCCAGGAACCTGAGCCCCTCCGTCAGGGTCGGTTGCCAGGTGGTTTGCTGAATATTTCCGGTCACCTGGAGAAATTCCATGACCCGCCTGGCGTCTCCGGGATTGTCTTCGATAAGCAGAATGTGAGTCACAGACACCCTGTCCCCTCCTGTCGGATAGCACGTGGAGCAATGTTGACGGGGTCCAAATAATGGCTTTCCCAACAGGGAAAGAGAATTCCGTATATTGGGGAGTTAGCCAGGTAATTATAGCGGGTTGATCGACATTATCCAGCGGTTACAGTTGTTTTTTTAAATGAAACGTGGTTGTGGGAGCGGTATGACAACAGACCGGCCCTGATCGCCGGAAGGTTCTCTTGTGATAGCCCGCTTTTCCATCCATCCGCGCCGGGAACGTTCGCCCTCTTTGCCGTCGGTTTCGATTCCGGGCCGCGTTCTTAGGCCGTGGCTGGAAAGGGCAGGGTCTCGGTCCGGTCGAGCCGATCGCCCGCCAACGGGCGGGAAAAAAGAAAGCCTTGCCCCTGGGGACAGCCCTGCTCCAGCAGAACCCGTAATTGACTTGCTGTTTCAATCCCTTTGGCGACTACCGGGATGTTCAGACTGTGGCCGATAGCGATGGCGGCTCTAAGAAGGGCAAGCTTGTCGGTTGTTTCATCCCATTGGGACAGGGAACGGTCGAGAGTAAGACGGGTGCAGGGGAGCTGGACCAGTCCGGGCAGAAAGGTGGGGGCAATGCCGAAATTGTCAACAGCCAGGGCTATGCCGAGCTGACCGAGTTGACGCACGGATGTCGATTCGTAAAGCTGATCATTTTCCTGGAATTCAAGTTCCAGGCTCTGTGGGGGGTGGTCGCTCTGCTGCAAGGCCTGTTCGATCCTCGGGACAAAATCGGGATGACGGATTTGTTGCGGGGAAATATTGATGGCCAGGGGGATGTTGCGCAATTGAGCCGAGCGCCAATTGTTGCGATCCCGCAAGGCCCGCCGCAAGACCCAATCACCCATATCGATGATCAGGTTGCCGTCTTCGATCAGCGGCAGAAAGGTTTCGGGGGAGAGCAGGCCGCGGCTTGGATGACGCCAGCGTAACAGAGCTTCGATACCGGTAATCCGGTTGTCCAGCAGGCTCAGGCGGGGTTGGTAGACCAGCTGAAACTGATTGGCTTGCAATGCCTGCCGGAGGGCCGCCTCCATATCTTCCAGTTTTTCGGCGGTGACTTCCATGGCCGGCTCGAAAAACTGAAAATTGTTTTTCCCCCGTGCTTTGGCGCGGAGCATGGCCTGGTCGGCTTTTGCAATCAGTTGTTCCCCGTCGTCGCCGTCGCTGGGATAGATACTGATACCGATGCTGGTTGTCAACGTCAGGGCATGACCGTTGATTGCCTGGGGACGATTTATGGCATGGACCAGTTTGCGCACAACCTTGATGACATCCGGCAACGTGGGAGGCTTTTCAATGATCATGACAAACTCGTCGCCTCCCATGCGAGCGACGGTGTCGGATTTACGCAAGGTGGCCTGGAACCGTTGCGCGGTTTCCTTAAGCACCAGATCGCCGACGCCGTGTCCCAAGGTGTCGTTGATTTCTTTAAAACGATCGAGATCAGCGAACAGAACCGCGATCTGAAACCGTTGTCGACGGGCTTTTTCAATGGCGTTCTGTAGTCGATCAAAAAGAAAAAGCCGGTTGGGCAAACCGGTCAGCGGATCATGGTGGGCAAGATGGGTCAGACGAGACTGACTGGCCTTGAGCTGCTGTTCGTGCTGGTAGAGCTGGGTGATGTCACGCCAGGTTTTGATCAGGCTTTCGATGCCGGTGGCAGAGCACTTCAGGGGCGAGATGGTGACTTCAAAATGACGGCTGGTTTCCCGGTCGTCCCGGATGGTTTGCACAGCTCGGGTCGAATGGCCGTACTTCAAGGTTTGTTCGAGGGGACAATGCCCCTGCTCCGTTTGGCAGGAGTGGCCCGTTTTTTCCAGGAGGTCATGGCAATGCTGCAACCGGGGTTGTTCCTCAAGACGGAAGGTCTTCCGTGCCGCCAGGTTGCACATGACAATCTTGCGGTCGGGGGTGACGACGATTATCGGGTCGATCATGCCGTCGATTACGGTTTGCAGGGAGGAGTTTTCCAGTTGCAGCAGATGCTGGCGATATTTTCGTTCGAAAGCCAGGCCGATGATCCGATCAAGTTGTATGCTGTTGAGGTTTCCTTTAAGCAGGCAGTTCTCTACCTTCGGGTGGCCGGCAGGGCTCCAAAGATACTTGTTCTCCCCTGCCGCCAGAATCACCAGGGCCGATTGGGGTGCCCGTTCCGAAATAATCCGGGTATTTTCCAGCCCCTGACTGTCGGGAAGACCGATATCGAACAGAATGAGGTCGAAGTGGGAGCTCTCAAGGCTGGCCAAAGCTGTTCCCAGTTTCTTTTTCCAGGTGACGCAATAGTTGCGTTGGGTGCTTTCCCGCAGCAGCAGGCGGATCAACCGGGCTTCTTCCCGGTTGTCCTGGATCAGCAGGGCCTTGAAATCAGAAGGGGGCTGGTTGTGCAGCATGCCGAGTCCTCGTCGTAGATAAGGTTTGCCAACTCATTCGGGAAGGAAGATTTTTGACGGCAGCCGGAGGCTGACGGTTGTGCCCCGCTCCGGAGCGCTTTCGATGGAGATGGAGCCCTCATGGGCCTTGAGGACCGATTTGGCCAGGGCCAGGCCGATCCCCAGCCCGCCTTTGGCGGTATCCGTGCCATCCACCCGGTAAAAGGGCTGAAACAGATCCTGTTGCTGTTCCTTCGTCATGCCGAGGCCCTGGTCATGGATGGTCAGGATATAGCCGGCATCATCAAACTGCCCCCGGACAAAAACCGGAGTGGGCTGAGGAGAGAACTTCAACGCATTGATCAGAAGCTGTTTGACGACGCGTAAGATTCTGTCGCGGTCGGCATGGATCCTGAGCCGGGCCGGCAGCAATTCGGTTTCAATGCGGTGCTCGGGATGGGTTTTCTGTAGATCGTTGGCCATCTGCAACAGGGCTTTATGCAGATCGAAGCTGCTGGGTTGCAGCGGCAGTTTCGAGCCGATTTCAACCAGGCTGATGTCCAGAAGTTGATCGGTCAGCCCGGCCAGAACCTCGGCGTTGCTCTGAATAATGCGCTGGTAGCTGATTCTTTCCGCGGTGGCCAGATCCGGCATGTCCAGCAGCAGTTCGGAAAAGCCGAGGATGGCGGTCAACGGTGTGCGCAGTTCGTGAGCGGTGACGCTGATGAATTGTTGTTTCAGTGTTTCACAGCGCTGTTCCTTGGAAATGTCCTGCAGCAACGCGATAATGCCTTTGGAATTGAACGGGGAGAGCACCACCTTGAGTACCCGGGCTTCGGTCTGGTTGACGGTTGGTACGGTCATGGAAAATTCGTGACGGCAAGGCTGTTTTTCTTCCAGGCAGGCGTGGATTTCTTTTTTGAGCATCGGCGGCAAGAGCGCTTCGGTCAGGATGCCGGTATCCGGAGCCAGCAGGCGGATGGCGGCCGGGTTGGCCAACTCGATTCCTCCCAGTTTGTCGGTGACCAGCAGACCGTCGCTAAGGGCCGCCAGGATATCCTGCAGCTGGTCGCGAATTTCTTCGACCTCGCGCAGGGAGTTATGCAGCAGCTGAGTGGTTTGTTGGCGTTCGATGGCGTAAATCAGAGTGCGTTCGAGCAGTTCCGGGGTGAGATCGGTTTTTGTAAGATAGTCCTGCGCCCCCGCCTGCATCGCTTCCCGGGCTAAGGAGTCAATTTCCATACCGGTAAGGATGACGACGGGAAGCCGCCCGCTCTCTTGCAGCAGGGTATGCAACGTGTCCAATCCCGTGCTGTCCGGCAGGTTCAGATCGACCAGTATCAGGTCGAAAGCCTGTTTTGCCAAATGTTCCCGGGCCGCAAGGAGGGAGGTGGCCTGGGTTATCGCAAAAGGTCTCTGGGCCAGGTATTCCCGAACAAGGCGGGCGTCGGCCGGATCTTCTTCAAGCAGAAGCAACTGATGGAGGGTATTCATGCTGAGCCTGCCTTTGCGCCTTGGGAAGAGACCGGCAGAGGGGTTTGTCCGATAAGATTGTTGCAACACTTTAAGTTTAGCCCAAGGTTAGGCTGATGACAAGGCGGCAGACAGGGGATTCAGGCAGACCCCTCCATTGATTAGGCGGGTTTGTTGCGAGAAGGGTTCGTGAGGGTCGGATCCGGGCGTCGGTTGCCGACGTCGTCTTCCGGATAAAGGCTGGGAGCGGCGTTGTCGGGATTTTTTCAGTCAGATGAAGTTTTCCGAGAATTTCACGCTGGGAGTGTGGAATAATAGCGAAAAAGTTACGAAAGGGAATAATTCATGACCGACCAGCGTCAGCGCCTTTTTCTTATCGATGGTTCGAGTTATATCTACCGGGCCTATTTCGCCATTCGCCATCTGTCCAACTCCAAAGGTTTTGCCACCAATGCCGTGTTCGGTTTCGTCAACATGCTGCTCAAGGTGGTGCGGGAGCAGGACCCCGACCATCTGGCGGTGGTGTTCGATGCCAGGGGACCGACCTTCCGCAAGGAGATCTATCCCGAATACAAGGCCAACCGGGCACAAATGCCCGAGGATCTGGTGCCGCAGATCCCTCTGATCAAGGCGGTGGTGCAGGCCTTCAACATGCCGGCCATCGAAAAGGAAGGCTTCGAGGCGGACGATATCATCGCCACCCTGGCCAAAAAGTTCGCCGCCGAGGGGATGGAGGT
>JARRKW010000099.1:5257-14042 GCA_037387645.1 Desulfuromonadaceae bacterium | reverse complement strand
ACTGTCAAAAAAGACGAACTGGAAAAAACCTTTTTCAACATCAAATAAACTCCAGGAGTAATCTCGGGAGGTCAATATGCGAACAAATATCGCGAACCGTTACCGTCCCTGCTTCAAGCACCTGCTTGTCCTGGTCAGTTTTTTCTCTGTTTTCAGCGTCGCTACCGCTTCCTGCATGGGAGCAACCAACGTCGTTAACATCAGCAACACCGGCAATGTCACCAATGTCGGCAACGTCAGCATCGACGGCAACGTCATTGTTTCCACCGGCTGTGTTCAGGGTAACGGCAAACTGGATACGGAAAAACGTGAGGTGGCAGATTTTACCGGTTTGAAGGTCGACGGTGCCTTTGAAGTTACCGTCGTCTGTCAGAAAAAACCCTCCCTGACCCTTTCCGCCGAGGGCAACCTGCTGCCCGAGAACGTCACCCAGGTCTCCCATGGCATTCTGCATATCACCACCCGCAAATCGGTCTGTGCCAGCCTCCCCCTGACGGTTGAGCTGACGATGGAAACCCTGGAGCGGATCAGTTCGGGCGGGGCCAATGACTTCACCGTTCGCGATGTCGAAACCTCGAGCCTCGAATTGAATGTTTCGGGTTCCGGCGATATGACTGTTTCCGGGCAAGTCGAAAATCTTGACATCGCTTTGGAGGGCGCCTCGGAGATCCATGCCGATGCATTGAAAGCGGAACAGGTCAATGTCACGATCGGGGGCGCAGGGTCCGCAGAAGTCTACGAACATCACCGGGTGGGGTGAAATTACGCACCTGGAACGTTAAACCAGCTGCACCAGCAAAAAAGCTTGCCGTTTGTAGCCCTCCCCCTGTATATTATTTATATAATATATGGAGGACATAATGGATCTTTGGTTACTCGTTGCCAGCTTGCTGGTGTGGTATGTGGTGAATCGCTGGATTTTACCTAAGCTGGGAATTGATACCTGACTTTCTGCCAGCTGCAGCCTTCCCGTGCGGAAAGCAAAATCTCAACCGGCGGAATCGTCAGAGCAAAACGCCGACCCTCCCTAGTTTTCTCCATCCGGAAACAGTTCATTTCCGAATGGGAAACAAGCCCGTACCCATCCTGAGTTTCCGGATGGGTTTTTCTTTTCCTGGCATCCGAGGGATCAGCGTAAGGGGGTGGCACAACGTGGACAGGTCAGCATGCTGGTCGAGGGTACGCGATGGCCACAGCTGGGACAATTGAACCAATATTTGCAGTATTTGCACTGGTTTTCGGATAACCCTTGTTTTTTCTTGCATTTGGGGCATTGCCGATACATTTTTCGGGTCTTTACATATTCCTTTAACAGTAAACCGCAGCTGGGACAGGATTCTGTTTTCGGATTACGAATTTCCGTTCCACACCCCTGCATCGGACAAACGAATACCGTCCCACAGGCCTTGCACCAGAATTTTCCCTTCTGGTTTTCCTTGCAAACCGGGCATTTATCCATAAAATCCCACCTTCGGATATTTGTCACTGGCATGTTCTGACCGAACGGTTGCGTCTCTTCCACACCGGCAGCTTGTCAAATCGTTACCAGACATGTTAAATCAAAAAATTTTCTCAATAATTTTAATCTATTAAAACGTTCTGTCAATATGCGTTCCGATAATCGTCTGGTAAAGGCCGGCGCTAAAACAGGTACCGGGTCACCAAAACAAGCCGAACAGGCCCCCCCAATTATTGCCTTGCGTACGATTTAAATGCCTTCCAATATCCGTTTTCGGGCCAGTTGTAATTCTTCTTCACCACGAACATCCGTCCAGGAAAGCTCCGTCGCAAGCAGCTCTATCACCCGTGGCAGGACCGATAAGGCCGCTTCCCGATCAAGCAAGGCCAGGGGAAGGCGTCTGGCCAAAACGTCGATGGCGCGCCCTACGGCTTCGTAGTGGGCGGCGTAACTGATTTCCGCCTCCAAATAGGGGTGCCCCGCAACCAGAAGGCGGTTTCCGGTATTATGCGCCAGGTCCGCCACCGCCACCGCCCGATCACCATAAGCGCAATGCAGGTGTCGGGCGGTTTCCGGTGTGAGCCCATAATTCCCGACCAGCACCTGGGCGCCGTCTTTCAGATAATTGCCCCCACCTGATAGGGGCAGATCGCAGGTTCGGCAACCATAGTGCGCGGAAAGAGAAAAGCTCTGCACGGCCTGATCTACCGCATCCTCAGCCATTCGACGATAAGTGGTCCATTTCCCGCCGGAAACCGTCAACAGGCCGGACCGGCTCAGATGAATAAAATGGTCGCGAACCAGACGTGAGGTGTTCTCTGTTGCCTCTGCGCGGGCCAACGGCCGCAAGCCCGACCAGGCCGCCAGGATGTCCTCTTCCCTAACCTGCACATCCAGATACTTATTTAAATGGCGCAGCAAATAGCTTATCTCTTCGGCCGTCACGCGCGGATGATCGCAAACCGCAGCAACCTCATCCGTGGTGCCAACCAAAGCATGCCCTTCCCAGGGAAGCACAAACAGGATACGACCATCATCGGTCCGGGGAATCACCATGCCGGTTTCGACAGGCAGAAATTGCTTGGGCAAAACCAGATGAATACCCGAGCTGATCTGGAGCAGGGGAGATGCGCATGGATCATCCAGCTGTCGGACGGAATCGCTGAAGGGACCGGAAGCGTTAATAACCCCGCGGGCACGCAGTTCCCAGGAAACACCACTTAGATGATCGATCAGTTCGGCCCCGACAATACGCTGGCGCTCTTTCAATAACCCCTTGACCTCCACGTGATTGGCCAGGGCGGCACCCTGTTCGGCCGCCGTCATCGCCAGGGCCAGAACGGTTCGCGCGTCATTGAATTGACCGTCAAAATACAGCACGCCGCCTTTGAGCCCGGCGGCCTTGAGCCCTGGCAGCCGACTCAGAACGGCCTTACGTCCGAGCAGACGGCTGCGGCCAATCCCTCTTTTTCCCGCAAGAAAATCGTAAAACCGCAACCCACTGTAGATATAAGGAAGCTGCCACCAGGAATAGAGCGGGATGAGCAGGGGAAGACGGCGGGTGAGGTGGGGGGCATTGTGCAACAGCAGACCACGCTCCCGCAAGCCGTCCCGCACCAGGTTGTACTGTTCCCGATCCAGGTGCTTCACCGCCAGTTCCAGATAACGCACGCCGCCATGTAACAGTTTGGTGCTGCGACCGCTGGTTCCTTCGGCAAAATCGTTTTTCTCCACCAACGCAACGTCCAGACCGCGACTGGCGGCATCCAGAGCAATACCGCAGCCCGTTGCGCCGCCACCGATAACCAGCAGATCAAATTCACCCTGCTGCTGCAATCGGTTCACATGTGCTGCTCTATTCATAAAACCATCCGCGTTTGCTAAAATGCCCCTACCAGAACCGTTCAAAGATCGCGAAACCACCCAACTACCCGTGCCGCTAAGCCAGGGGAAATGGCCCAACTCCTTTCGGAAAGGACCGAGTGTGAAACGCTTTTCTCTCCGGCGTCAGGAGAACTGGCGCCTGCTGGTACAATGGATCTTTTTTCTCTGGATCATCGGCATCGGTATCCGTTTCGCCTTCTTCGTCCGTCATTTCAGCAGCCATGGCGCCTCCCCTCTGGTGACCCGTCCGCCGGGGGTGGAAGGCTTTCTCCCCATCGGCGCCCTGGTCAGCCTGAAACATTGGCTGCTGACCGGAAAGATCGATCCCATCCATCCGGCGGCTCTGATCATTCTGCTGACCTTTATCGGCATCAGTTTGCTGGCGCGCAAAGCCTTCTGCTCCTGGCTCTGTCCGGTGGGAACCTTGTCGGAGGCTGCCTGGAAACTGGGTCAACGCCTGTGGGGACGGAATTTCCGTATTTGGAGCTGGTTGGACCTGCCTCTGCGCGGGCTGAAATACCTGCTGCTGCTGTTCTTTTTAAAAACCGTCTTTCTCGATATGCCGGGCCGCGCCCTGAACGCCTTCCTGCGCACCCCCTATTGGGCCGTCAGCGACGTCAAAATGTTGTATTTCTTCACGGACATGTCCCTCCAAGTGATACTGGCGTTGCTGCTGCTCTGGGTCCTGTCCCTGTTCTATCAGAACTTCTGGTGTCGCTATCTTTGTCCCTATGGCGCCCTGCTCGGCCTGTTCAGTCTGTTCAGCCCGGTTAAAATCCGGCGCGACCGGGACCGTTGCATCGCCTGCGGCGCCTGTTCCGCCATCTGTCCCTCCCGCCTGCCGGTAGCCCGGAAAAGGGCCATCAGCAGTTCCGAATGCACGGGCTGCCTGAGCTGTGCCTTCGTCTGTCAACCCCGGGCTCTGGCTATGGCACCCCCCCGCTATCCGAACCTGCTGGCAGGCTGGCGTTTCCCCTTGCTGGTTATCCTGCTCTTTGTCCTCGGTATCGGCACTGGCATGCTCAGCGGACACTGGCAAACAAGCCTGACCTATGCCCATTATCAACAGCTGATCCCGCAGATCGGCCTATTGATTCGCTAAACGGCAGTTCTTGCAGGTGGTTGCCCCGGGGGTTCTCAGTTCCGTCTTCGCTGATGGCGCCCCGGCAGGAAAAATGTCAACAGAAACAGCAGACAGGCGGCCAGGACGATGGTCGGCCCGGCCGGCGTATCCCATTGGTAGGACCCGAACAGCCCTCCCGATACCGCAAGCACCCCGATCAGGCTGGCCAGCAGTGCCATAACTTCCGGATTGGGGGCAAAACGCCGGGCCGTGGCGGCCGGAATGATGAGCAAGGAAGTGAGCAGCAACATGCCGACCACTTTCATCATCAGCGCCACGGTCAGGGCCATCAAACCCAGAAAAGCATAATTGACCCGATCGACCGGCACCCCTTCAACCCGGGCCAAATCCTCATCCACCGTAATCGCCAGCAACGGCTTCCAATAAACGATCAGTCCGACCAGCACCAGGCCGCCGCCGCCATAAATCCAGGCGAGATCGCTTGGACTGATAGCCAGAATATCCCCAAACAGGTAACCCAGTAAATCAACCCGCACTTCGTCCATAAACGCCAGGAGCACCAATCCCAGGGATAGAGCGCCATGGGAGAGGATGCCCAGCAGGGTATCCCCAGCCAGCTGGCGGCGCCGTTGGCCGACAAACAGCAGAACGGCCAGCAGCTGACAAACCAGAAAAATGCCCAGGGTCGGGTTAACCTGCAACAAAAACCCCAGCACCACTCCGAGCAAGGCCGAATGGGCCAGGGTATCGCCAAAGTAGGCCAGCCGGCGCCAGACCACGAAGGAGCCGAAAGGGCCGGCGACCAGAGCGACGCCGAAGCCACCGAGTAACGCCCGCAGCAGAAAATCATCCATCCTAGCGCACCTCCCGGCAATGGGCCGCACAATCATCGTGACGATGATCGCGGTCATGGGAATAGATCGCCAGACTCTCGGCGGCCAACGGTCCGAACAGACGGATAAAGGCGGGATCGCTGGTGACCGTGCCGGGAGTACCGGAACAACAGATATGTCGATTGAGACAGAGGACCCGGTCGGTGGCGGCCATCACCAGATGCAGATCGTGGGAAACCATCAGCACCGCACAACCATATCGCTGCCGAATCTCGGCAATCAGTCGATACAGCTCAACCTGTCCGTGGACATCCACACCCTGCACCGGCTCGTCCAGAATCAGCAAATCGGGCTGTCGCAACAACGCCCGCGCCAGCAACACCCGTTGCAACTCTCCCCCGGACAGGGTCTGTATGGCGGCCTCGAATACCTGGGCGGCGCCGACCTCCTGCAAACAGGCCAACAGTTTGTCCTTTTTTGTCGTTCCCGCCATGGCCAGAAATCGTTGCACGGTCAGGGGAAAAACCGGATCCAAATGCAGCCGTTGCGGCATATAGCCGACCCGCAACTTCGGCCGACGATAAACCCGCCCCGAGGTCGCCGGGAGCAATCCCAGCATTACCCGTAACAGGGTCGTTTTCCCCGCACCGTTGGGTCCGACCAGAGTCAGAATCTCGCCCCGTCTGACCTGGAGCTGAATCTGCTCCAGGATGGTCCGTCCCCCCAGCACCAGCTGCACATCCGAAACTTCCAGCAACAATTCAGCGGCTCTATCCTTCACTCGACACCTCTTTGGCGCAACGGGGACAAAGCCCCAGAATCTCAACGGCGCTTTGCCGTACTTGAAAATCCAGGGCAAGAGAATTTGCGACTATGGCCGCCGTCAGAGCGGAATCAACCACTTCGACCAAGCCCTTACAGGTTTGGCAGATGAGGAAATGACCCGCATGCTCCCGCTCCGGACAAACGCAACCGATATAGGCGTTTTGACTTAAAATCCGGTGGACCAGCCCCATGCGCAGAAGAAAATCAAGGACACGATAAACCGTGATGGGCGCGGCCTTGCCGTCCTGTTGCAGCTGCTTCAGCAGGTCATAGGCCCCCACGGGTCGCTGTTGTTGCCAGATCAGCTGCAGCACCCGTCGCCGCAACGGCGTGAAGCGCTGTTGCCGCCGCCGGCAGAGTTTTTCGGCCACCGCCATTGCATTACGGATACAACGTTGATGATCATGGTTGTCGCTCTGAAAGGAAAACTGCTTGGGGCAGACCATAGGGAAAACTCCGGTCAAGCTTGATTTTAACAAACGTTATATTATAACGTTGCTAAAAAGCAACCTGTCGCCGGAGTCAAATACGGATCATGTCAAAATGGACCTGTTTATTATGGTTAGTGAGCTGCTTTTTCTGGACGGGAACCGCAGCCGGGGAGGATGGTTCCGCACCACGGGTAGTGGTCAGCATCAAACCGATCCATTCCTTGGTCGCAAGCCTCATGGCCGGTGTCGGCACCCCGGAACTGCTGCTCAATGGGGGCGCCTCACCGCACGGTTATGTGCTGCGCCCTTCCGAGGCCCGGGCGCTGGCGACAGCCGATCTGGTGATCTGGGTCGGCCCCGAACTGGAGTCCTTTCTGCACAAACCGTTGGTCTCTCTGGGAGCCAAAACCCGCTCGCTGACGCTGTTGGAGGCCATGCAACCACATTTGCTGCCACTTCGCAACAACACAGAAGACGAGGATCACCACCATCACCATGCGGTGGGTGCCAACGACGCAACAAGGACGGATCCCCATTTCTGGCTCGATCCCGTTTTGGCCATGGAGCTGGTCAGACAGGTCGGTACGGTTCTGAGTGAGCTCGATCCAACCCATCGTGCCGCCTATGAGGCTAACAGCAGGCGATTAATCAACCGCCTCGAGACCCTGGATCGGGACATCCGAACCTTCCTGGCACCCGTACGGGACATTCCGTACCTGGTCTTCCACGATGCCTACCAGTATTTTGAGAAGGCTTACCAGCTGCATCTGGTTGCAGCCGTTACCCTGAATCCGGAGCGCTCCCCGGGAGCGAAAAGAATAAGCGAGATTCGTCGAAAAATTCAAATCTCCGGCGCCCGCTGCGTTTTCCGGGAGCCCCAGTTCGAACCGAAACTGCTGGCAATCATCACGGAAAATACCGGCATCCGCACCGGCGTTCTCGATCCCCTCGGCGCCAATCTGGCGACGGGTCCGGAGGCCTATTTTCAATTACTGCAGGGTTTGACCAACGCTCTGGTCCAGGGGCTGAGCCCCTGACTTACCCCCTGGCCCGCCGCGATGGCAACCACCTCGGGCAGCGCGGTTTCCCCCGAACGGCTTCCGTCCTTTTTCTTGCCTATCCTTTGAAAACCATTTAATATATCAGGAAGATTTCAAATCGACCCGGCAGGAGCCCACACCATGAACGAATACAAAGTGGACAAAGTTGAACTTCCAGTCATGTTGTTCCTGGCTGACGGCGTCGTCCATGAAGGAGTCATGTTCCTCAGCCCCTTCAGTCCTATCCACAGCGGGCCACAGCGACTGGTCGATCTACTCCAAGAACCTTTCGCCTTTTTCCCTTTCCGGGGGAAGAATGGACAGTTCCGACTGATCAACAAAAACGCCATTTCCCACGCCCGTTACCCGGTACAGGAAGAGGTTGATCAAATCGGCAATGAGGTCAAAATTCGTCTGACCTTTTTCGGTGGTGAAATACTGGACGGAAGCATTTATATCGCCATGCCGGCCGGTAAAGGTCGTGCCCAGGATTACCTCAATTCCATCCCCGGATTTTTCTGCATGCAAAGCGAGGACGCCCATTACGTGGTCAATGACAAACTGATTCAGGAACTGTTTCTGCTGGACTGAAACGGCTGGCAAGCCCCGTTCCCGCCAAAGCCCAGCTCTGCCAGGGCCGGAACCGGTTCATACCAGGTTCAGATAGGAGCGCAAATAACGCCCGGTATGGGAATAGGCATGGCAGGCGACTTCCTCGGGCGTTCCGGCCACCACGATCTCGCCCCCGCGGCTTCCCCCTTCGGGTCCTAAATCGATGACATGATCGGCCGTTTTGATCACATCGAGGTTATGCTCGATAATTACCACGGTATTGCCCGCCGCCACCAGCCGCTGCAGCACATCGAGCAATTTCTCAATATCCGCAAAATGCAGGCCGGTGGTCGGCTCGTCCAGAATATAGATGGTGCGGCCGGTGGCCCGCTTGCCGAGCTCCCGGGCTAACTTGACCCGCTGGGCTTCCCCACCGGAAAGGGTGGTGGCGCTCTGACCGAGTTTGATGTAGCCGAGGCCGACATCGCGCAGGGTTTCCAGCTTGTTTTTGATCCGGGGGACGTTTTCCAGAAACTTCGCTCCTTGGTTGACCGTCATATTGAGCACCTCGGCAATACTCTTCCCCTTATACTTGACCTCCAGCGTCTCCCGATTGTAACGAGCTCCGTTGCAGACTTCGCAGGTAACGAAAACATCGGGCAGAAAGTGCATCTCGA
>JARRKW010000099.1:0-5177 GCA_037387645.1 Desulfuromonadaceae bacterium | reverse complement strand
CGCCCCCCCTTGACATTGAAGGAAAAACGACCCGGCTTATATCCACGCACCTTGGCCTCAGGGAGCTGGGCAAAGAGATCGCGGATATCGGTAAAAACCCCGGTGTAGGTGGCCGGGTTGGAGCGCGGGGTGCGGCCGATGGGCGACTGATCGATATCGATGACCTTGTCCAGTAGCTCCAGGCCGAGGATATCCTTCACCCGACCGGCCTTTTCCCGGCTGCGATAGAGCCGCTGCGATAGGGCCCGATAGAGGGTATCGATCACCAGGGTTGATTTGCCCGAACCGGAAACGCCGGTGACACAGGTCATTACCCCCAGGGGAATTTGGACATCGATCCCTTTCAGGTTGTTCTCCCGCGCCCCTTTGAGTTCAATGCAGCGCTCGCTGCGCCGTCGGCTGGCCGGCAGCGGGATGGAGCGTTCGCCGGAGAGGTAACTGCCGGTCAAGGAAGCCGGGTTGGCAAGGATCTCCTGCGGTGTGCCCTGGGCCACCACTTCGCCACCATGCATGCCGGCGGCGGGTCCCATGTCGATGACATGATCCGCCTCCAGGATGGTTTCCTCATCATGCTCCACCACCAACACCGTATTACCGAGGTCGCGGAGTTTTTTCAACGTCTCCAACAGCCGCCGGTTGTCCCGCTGGTGCAGGCCGATGGAAGGTTCATCCAGAATATAGAGCACCCCGACCAGCGACGAACCAACCTGGGTGGCCAACCGAATACGCTGACCTTCACCACCGGAAAGAGTGCCGGCGGTACGGTCCAGGGAGAGATAATCCAGTCCCACATGGGTCAGAAAAGAGAGCCGTTCGCGAATTTCCTTGAGAATTCGGCGGGCAATTTCCGCCTCCTGTTTGGCGAAGGAAAGTTCGGCAAAAAAGATCTCGGCCTCGGCAATGGACTGGGCGGTTACTTCCCGGATATTCTTGCCACCGACCCGAACACAAAGGGATTCCTTGCGCAAACGGGCGCCATCGCAGCTGGGGCAGGGCATCACATTCATGAACCGACCAAGGTTCTCCCGCACCCCCTCCGAGTCGGTCTCGTGATAGCGCCGCTCCAGGTTGGGAATCACCCCCTCGAAGCTCTTATGGTAATACTGCCGCCGGCCGCCATGATCGAAGTAGAAACGCACCTGTTCCTCGCCCGACCCGTGCAGCAGCACCTGCCGCACCCGTTGCGGCAGGGATTCGAAAGGCTGGTTGATATCGAACTGATAATGATCGGACAGGGCCTCGATGAGCTGGAAGTAATAACCGCCCCCGCCTCGGTCGGACAGGGCCTCGATGAGCTGGAAGTAAGAACCGCCCCCGCGGCGGGTTTCCCAGGGGGCGATAGCGCCCTCGCGCAGGGACAGGCGGGGATTGGGCACCACCTCTTCGGGATCGAAATACATCCGGGTGCCCAAACCGGAACAGTCGGCACAGGCCCCGTAAGGATTGTTGAAGGAGAACATCCGCGGCGCGATTTCCGGATAGGAGATGCCACATTCAACACAGGCATGCTTTTCGGAAAAGAGCATGCTGGCCTCCTGCTTTAACGCCTCGGGGGGATCGACCAGCTCCACCCGAACGATACCATCGGCCAGGCCCAAGGCCGTCTCCAGCGAGTCGGCAAGCCTTCCCTGGACCCCTTCCTTGACCACCAGCCGATCCACCACCACTTCGATGGTATGCTTTTTATTTTTATCCAGAGCGATCTCGTCACTCAGTTCATGCATGTTCCCGTCGATGCGCACCCGGACAAAACCATCGGCCTGCAACTGCCGCAGTTCTTTGCGATATTCGCCCTTACGGCCACGAATGATGGGCGCCAGAATCAACAGCCGACTTCGTTCCGGCAAGGCCAGAATCCGGTCGACCATTTTCTCGACCGTCTGGGAAGCGATTTCCCGACCACAGGACGAACAGTGCACCCGACCCACCCGGGCAAAGAGCAGCCGCAGATAATCGTAAATTTCCGTTACCGTACCGACCGTGGAACGGGGATTTTTCGAGGTGGTTTTCTGCTCGATGGAAATCGCCGGGGACAACCCCTCGATACTTTCCACATCGGGCTTCTGCATCTGCTCCAGGAACTGGCGGGCATAAGCCGAGAGGCTTTCCACATAACGCCGCTGTCCTTCGGCATAGATGGTATCGAAGGCAGGGTACTTTTACCGCTGCCGGAAACCCCGGTGATGACCACCAGTCTGTCGCGTGGAATCTCCACATCGATACATTTCAGATTGTGCTCGCAGGCGCCTTTGATAATGATTTTATCAGCCATGGTCTTTTTTATTTCTGGTTCGTTGCCTTCATCCACAAAGGGAAGGGTGCTGCCCTATAAATGTTCCGCCATCTGTTCCGCCATCTGCACGGCCGCCGCCAGGCTCGCCGCGCTGGCCCGGCCGGAGCCGGCCAGATCATAGGCGGTGCCATGATCGACCGAGGTGCGAATGATGGGCAGGCCCAGGGTGACGTTGACGCCATCGTCAAAATGCAACAGCTTCAAAGGGATCAGGCCCTGATCGTGATACATGCAGATCACCGCATCAAAGCCGCCGCCGACGGCGAAATGAAACAGGGTATCCGCGCTATGGGGACCGCTGGCGGCAATGCCTTCCTGTTGCGCGAGGGCGATGGCCGGCCCGATCAGATGCTGTTCCTCGTCACCGAACAGTCCCTGTTCTCCGGCATGGGGATTCAGGGCCAACACCGCCAGGCGCGGCTGGCGGAGTCCGAAAAAACGACGCAAGGCGCGGTCGGTGATGCGAATGGTGCTCAGAATCTCCCTTTGGCTCAATGCCTGCGGCACCTCGGCCAGGGCCAGGTGGGTGGTCACCAAACAGACCTTCAGTTTGGAACCAGCGAGCATCATCACCACCTTCTCAACCCCGCAGCGTTGGGCCAGCAACTCGGTGTGGCCGGGAAACTCATATCCGGCAGCATGGATTGCCGCTTTGTTGATGGGCGCCGTCACCATGGCCGCCGCCTGGTCGTTTCGACACTGATCGCAGGCCCATTCGATGTAACGCACCATGGCGTGACCGCAGGCCGTATCGGGATGACCGTCATCCCGAACACCCGCGCGGCCCGCTGCAATACCGCCGGGTCACCAGCCACCAGCAGGGGCCTGTAAAGCTTTCCGAAAGCGCCTTCGAGCAGCGCCCTGATGAGGATTTCCGGGCCGATTCCAGTTGGATCTCCCTGGGTCAGAATAATGGGCCGTTTCACGCCGCCTACCTCCCTTCAATTTAAGCTGTCAGTATAACCCAGAGCGTCCGTCCGCAGCATGAAAAAAAGCCCCGCCGAAAAGGGCGGGGCTTGAAAACGTCGGCCGCAAAGCGCAGATCACAATCGAATATCGATATCGGCGTTTTTGCGCAATTCTTCGGACCAGACCTGAAAGGCTTCCTCGGTTTTCTTGGCGGTGAGAATTTTGGCGATCTCATCCTTGACCGCATCAAATTGGCGCACCGAACCGGTCTGGCGATCAACAATCTTGAGAATATGAAAACCCATGGGTGTTTCGATCAGATCGCTGACCTGCTCCTCTTCCAGACCGGCCAGCGCCTGTTCAAAGGCCGGAGTCAACTCCCCCTCGCCGAAAATCCCCATATCCCCGCCATCGGCAAGCTGGGACGCGGAATATTCCAGCAGCACGGTAAAAAACTCCTCGCCCTGCCGGATCTTGCCCAGGGCCTCCTGCGCCAGGTCACGCACGCCCGCGATCTCGGCCAAGGTTGGTTTTTCCGACAGGGAAAAGCTGATTCTGGCAAGGTGCACAGAGGGTTTTTGCCGATAGTCTTCGATATGTTCGCGAAAATAATCCAGCATTTCCTGCTTGCTGACATCGACCTTGCTCTTGATCTCCCGACCCAGGAGTTTATACCGCAGAATCTGCCGGCGCAGCTTCTCCCGATAGGCCGTATAGTCCATCCCTTGCAGGCTGAGGGCCTGAATCAGATCGTCGCGGGACAATTGATTCTGGCGCTGGACATCGTCAATGGCGGCTTCAACTTCCTCTTCGCTTACGACAAGTCCCTGCTTTTCCACTCGTTGCGCAATCAGGGTTTCTTCAATAAGGCTGGGCAATACCTGCTGACGCAAAGCCGCCAGTTCCGCTTCGGACAATTGCGCCAATCCCCCCTGACTGAACTGACGTTGCTCCAGTTCCCGGTCGACCTGATAGAGGGTTATAATATCTTTATTTACCACCGCAGCAATGCGGTTAACAACCTTTGCCTGGGCAACAGCAGCCGACCATAGCAGCAGCAGCGTCAGCAAGACACAACAATGTCTCATCAGCAGATTCCTCATATCCTAAAAATCATCGAACACACGGCTCAGTCGAGCAGTGACCAGTTGATGGTGATCACGGCCCGTTCCCGCAGACTACGCAACCATTCCTGATAGGCTTGGGCCTCTTTCTGTTCACGCAGGGTGTCGCGAATTTGATTCCGGGCCATTTCCAGGGAAAGCTTTACCGCCTGGCGGCGCTCCACCACCTGAAAGATATGATAACCATATTCGCTTTTCACCAGATCACTCAGGCGCCCGCCCGATAGGGAAAAAACCACCTCATCAAATTCGGTCGGCATTTCACCCCGGGCGAAAAAACCCAGATCACCGCCCTCCTCAGCATCGGGAGAAAGGGAATGCTGCTTGGCCAGGGCGGCGAACTCAGCGCCTTGGCGTAGCTTTTCCAATAATTGCCTGCCTTCGTTTTCGTCGGCCACCAGAATTTGTCGGGCTCGCACCTGTTCCGGCCGATTAAATTCATCCTGGTGTTTCCGGTAATAATCGGCGATTTCCTCGTCGCTGACCATAACCAGGGCGTAAGCCGTCTGTCGTACCAGCTTTTCCGTCAACAAACTTTCTTCCAGATCCTGACGCCATTGGGCTTCACTGAGGCCCCGTTCGGTCAATAGCGCCCGGAATTCCTCAACCGGATATTCGGCCCGCACTTCGGCCATGGCGTCTTCCACTTCCTGTGGCGACAACTGGATGTTGAGCCGAGCTGCCTAAGCCAGAGTCAATTCCCGATCGACGGTCTGCACCAGAAAAGACCGTTCCAGGTCTTGCTGACGGTGGGCGAGAGGGTCGTCACCCTGGAGGAATTCCAGAGTCGTTTGGCCCATGCCCTGCCCTCCGATCATGGCCTGTCACCCGAGGAACAGGCGGACCTGGAA
>JARRKW010000098.1:8845-9392 GCA_037387645.1 Desulfuromonadaceae bacterium | reverse complement strand
AAAACCCGTATTCTCGCCAGCAATCAACAGATGCTGCGGATCGACCGGGAGAGCAGGGAGCCGATCTCTTGTGAGCTGGAACGGATGCTTGCCGATTACGTGCGGAGCGTGGCCGAACATTTTCAGATCATTCTGGTATCCGATTATCTCAAGGGGGTGCTGACCGACGGGCTGCTCAAGGAAATCATCGCCATCGGCAGGGAAACGGGAATTCCGGTAGTCATCGATCCCAAGGGGAAGGATTATGGCAAGTACACCGGCGCCACCCTGCTGACCCCCAATCGGCTGGAAGCCCAGACCGCTTCGGGGATTCCCATTGTCGACAACGAAAGCCTGCTGCGGGCCGGGCGGGTGCTGCGGGAATCCCTCCAGCTCGATGCCCTGGTGCTGACCCGCAGCGAAGAGGGGATGAACCTCTTTCTGGCCGGCGGACAGGAGATTCATCTGCCGACGGAAGCGCGCGAGGTTTACGATGTCTCCGGCGCCGGCGACACCGTGCTGTCGGTGTTGGGAGTCGGTTTGGCCGGCGGCCTGTCCCTGGAACAGG
>JARRKW010000098.1:0-8839 GCA_037387645.1 Desulfuromonadaceae bacterium | reverse complement strand
CCAATATGGCCGCCGGTATCGTGGTGGCCAAGGTGGGGACATCCACCGTTTCGCCGGAGGAAATCCTCGAGGTGGCGGCCCACCGGCATCTCGATTCCGAGCTCAAGATCAAGGAACGGGAAGCGTTGCGGCGCATCATCGAGGTGAAGCGCGGGCAGGGGAAGAGGGTGGCTTTCACCAACGGCTGTTTTGACCTGCTGCACGTCGGCCATGTCAAATATCTGCAAAAGGCCCGGCAGTTGGGGGATCTGCTGGTGCTGGGCCTCAATTCCGACGATTCCATCCGGCGGCTGAAAGGGCCCAAACGTCCCCTGATCGGACAGGAGGAACGGGCGCATATCCTGTCCGCTCTCGACTGTATCGATTACGTGGTGATTTTCGATGAAGACACCCCGCTGGATCTGATCCGGGCATTGCAGCCCGATATCCTGGTCAAGGGGGCCGATTACACCCCCGACGGGGTGGTTGGGAAAGACCTGGTGGAGAGCTGGGGGGGACGGGTCGAGTTGATCACCTTTGTGGACGGCAAGTCGACCACCAACATTATCGAGAAAATTCTGGAGCAGTACAGTGACCGGCAGTAATATTTCCTCGGCCGATCAAGACGAAGCCGTGGAGAAGCGTCCCGCCGTTTTTCTTGATCGCGACGGCACCATCAATGTCGAAAAGGATTATCTCTGGCGGCCCGAAGATTTCGAGTTCATCGCCGGGTCCGTCGAGGCCATTCGTCGTTTGAAGGAGGCGGGTTTTCTGGTTATCGTCGTAACCAATCAGTCGGGGGTCGCCCGCGGTTATTTCGGAATCGAGGAGGTCGAGACCCTGCACCGGCACATCCAGGAGCAACTGGAGCAGACTGGTACCCGCATCGACGGTTTTTACCTCTGCCCCCACCATCCGGAACAGGGGGTCGGCGCCTTTCGCCGGGAGTGCGATTGCCGCAAGGGGAATCCGGGACTGCTGCTGCAGGCGGCGCGGGAGCACGGCATCGATCTGGCCGCCTCCTTCATGGTTGGCGACAAACGGGCCGACCTGGAGGCCGGACGCCGGGCCGGCTGCCGTTCCTTTCTGGTTCTGACCGGCTACGGGCGGGAGGAGGCGCAAAAACTGCCATCCGGATCTTTTGACGCTTTCCCCAGCCTGCAGGAAGCCGTCGACTTTATCCTCGAACAGCGGACACCGCAACCGTGAACATTGCCGTCATCCGTAAAGAATGCTCTTTCAGTCGGGGCGGCGCCGAGCGCTATTGCGCCAACTTCTGCCGCGGGCTGGCCGAACGGGGGCATCGGGTCTATGTGGTCGCCCAGTCCTGTGACGCCGACATCCATCCGGGCATTGTCCATGTCCCGGTCAGGGTCAATGAACTGACCTCCTCGACCCGTAATTTTTCCTTTCATCACAACAGCCAGGCCGCTCTGGCCGCGCTGCAGGTGGAACGAGTCTTCGCCCTGTCCCGTACCTATCCCGCCGACGCCTTCCGGGTTTCCGATCCCCTGCATCTGAGCTGGATGCGCATCCGTTATCCGGGAAGGCTGCGGCATTTTATGGAATCCCTCAACCCCCGTCATCGCACCATCCTGGCGCTGGAGAAGAACATTTTCCGGCCCGAGAACACCCGGTTGATCATCACCAACTCCCGCATGTCCAAAGAACAGGTGATGGCTTTTTACGGTTATCCGGAGGAACGGGTGCACGTCGTTTACAACGGGGTGGACCTGGAGAAGTTTTCGCCTGCGACGGACGACGGGGAAAAAGGGGCAAAGGGAGAGCTGCAGCTCCTTTTCGTGGCCCAGGATTTCCGGCGCAAGGGGCTGGAGCCGCTGCTTCGCGCCCTGGCCATCCTGATCGGCGAGGGGCTTGACTGCCGGCTGCTGGTGGTTGGCGGCGACCGGGCCGCGCCCTTTCAGAAACAGGCGCAGCAGCTGGGCATCGCCTCCCGCGTGGAGTTTGCCGGAGCGACCCGGCAGGTGGAGGAATACTATCGGCGGGCCGATCTGATGGTCTTTCCGACCTTTGCCGACCCTTTTGCCAATGTCTGTTTGGAGGCCCTGGCCTGCGGGCTGCCGGTGGTGACCACGACCAGCAACGGTGCCGCGGAAATCATCGACCGGCGGGTCGACGGTTATGTAATCGACGGGACCAGGCCATTCGCCGATCAACTGGTCGCCAGCATCCGGGAATTCGCATCCTTGCCCGCCGCTGTCCGGCAGGACATGGGCAAGAGGGCGCGGGTCAAGGCCGAAGGGTTTCCTGCTGCTGAGCTGAAACGGGAGGGCGGGACGGGGGGTTACCCGGTTGTTGGCGGTTTCTGCCGTTTTTGGCGATGTTCGAGTTGGCGCGCCACCTGTTTTTTCAGCCGGGCCAGCCAGTAGCCCGATCGTTTTTGCCAGGGACGATGCCGTCTGATGTAGGCGGACAAGAGTTCCGCCGTCAGCCGCTCATCCCCATCCCACCAGACCAACGAGGCCGCCAGGTTCTTGAGATCGTCCAGCCGTTGCCCGTCGGTCACCCGGTTTAAAAACCGAACCCCGTCCAGATCGATTGCCCGCAACGATGGCGACTCTCCCTCCCAGACGAAATTGCTGATCTTGGCGTCGCCATGGTAGATGCCGCGGCGGTGCATTTCCCACAGAAAATCGGCCAGGTTACGTAGCGCCAGAGGGCGCAGCGGAGTGCGCAGATAGTCCTCCTGCAGACTCCGTTTACTGTCGGCGACCCCTTCCAGATAGTCGTAGACGGCCAGGGTGCCGCGATAGCCGAACCCCTGACCGATATCCACCACGGCGAGAAGTTCGGCGGTGGGTAACGCACGAGCGGCAAAGAGCCGGGTGGCGTTCCAGATCCGCCGGGAGCGGGGCTGGACAGGTTGTCGCAGCCGATGCCAGAAGTTTTTTATTTTATGGTATTTCAGCACCAGACTCCGGTCCCGGTGTTCGATAAGGGCGACCCGCGAACGCCGGTCGTTCTTCAGTTCCCGGACCGCGAGCTCGAACAACCGGTCGGGATCGGCGGTAAGGATCTGTTTCAGCGTTTCCTCCGGTCCGGCGCCGAGGTATCCCCTGATGCGACCCTCCTCGAAATAATGTTCTTTTGCGGCGCTCGCCCGCAATTTCCGGGGCGTTTTTTTGCGCCATTGCCGCCGCATCATGGCAAAGGCCCGTTCTTCGATGCCGTTGCCATGAGTGGCCAGTTCCGGCACCGTTTTCCGGCAGATCGAGAAAAAATGAAGGCGGTCCCGATTGGACAGGCGCATAAAGCAGGGCAGGAGATAGGCGAGATTGTCGGCCATTTCCAAAACACTCAACGGCCGACCGAGATGACGGGCCCGTTGCAGGTCGATGGCGTAATAGCCGTTGCCACCGTCGGTAACCAGCAGATTGCCGAGGTTGAAGTCGGATTGGACCAGACCGGCCTGAAACAGACCGAGAATGAATCGGGCGAAGCTTTCCATGGCCCGGTGACGTTGGGGACGGGGCAGCTCAGGCCATTGTTGGCGAATGAATTCGGCGGCCGTGACCGAGGACTCGATGTAGCGGGTGACGATCAGCGAACGGCAGCCGGCGGTGCCGAAAGCCACGGGGCGGGGGACCGGGACTCCCGCCCGGAAAAGACGGGCGGAAAGGGTCCATTCCTGCAGGGCTCCGTCCGCCAGCAGTTTTTTTATCCGTTCCAGTGGCGACCGGTAGTGGTAGACTTTGAGAACGTAGGGGGCGATGAGGTAGACGGTGCGCTTGGCATTGGTTGTAAGAATGGTCCGGGGAGCGGTAGCGAGGGTTTCGATGAAATCCCGATCCTCTGCCTCGCCCAGGAATTGCCACCGGATCCCGGAAAAATCAAGCCGTGTCATGGCGCAACACTTCATGGGCCAGGTTGACGATTTTTTTCGCCCGGCTTGGCCAGGAAAAGTCCTGCACCCGGAGCCAGGCCCGATGGGTCAGCTCCCTTCGCAAAGCAAGGTCTTCGACCATGCTGCGAATGCCTTCGGCGAGGGCTTTCGGATCATCCGGTGTGACCAGGATCGCTTCTTTCTCCGTGACGATTTCCCGGATGCTGGGAAGGTCCGAAGCGACGATGGCCGCCCCGGCCGCCATGGCTTCCAGGAGTTTGAGGGGGGAGGTGTAGTAGCGGCTGATGGCTTCGAGCCCGGAGTTCGGCACCACCGCAACCCGGGCTTGCAGCAGTCGCCCATGGGCCTGTTGCGGAGGAAGATGGCCGGTTACTTCCAAACGTCCGGCAGCGGAAAGGGGAGCAACCATTCGATGGCTGGCCAGGGAGGGATCGAGGCTGCCGATGATTTCCAGGCCGATGCGGTCGGGTAAATACTCCATGGCGTCAAAGAGGGTGGCGACGCCCTTCCAGGCGTAGCGGGTGGTTCCCATATAGGTAACCAGGAAACGTTCGCCCGGGGTGTTCTTCTCCGGCAGGGTCGGAGGCACTTCCGTGCCGCTGGGAACGATGGCGACCGTCGCTTTCGGCGCATATTCGGCCTCAAGCGTCTGGGCCAGGGGGCGGGAAAGGTACATGATTCCCCGGGCCTGCGCGAAGACCCGCTGTTCCAGCATCCGGTTTTTCACGGCCTGGGCCTGTTTGGTTGAAAAGACTTCGTGGGCTTCGAAGATCACCGGGGTCGACAGCTTCAGCAGGCCGTTGGCGGTTTTGAGATGACGGCTGATGATTAGGTCGGGAACATCGGTCTTCAGGTGTTTTTGCAGGGACCGATTGAAGAAACGGTTGCTTTTGAGCGGTCCGAGGGAGGTACGCAGGCGGCGGATCTCCAGGTTGGCGGGTTGGGTAAGTCCATAGAAGGAGAAGATGTCGTCGATACTCGACTGGCCGGCGGGAAGATAGAAAATCACCCGCTCCACCTGAGCGGCCAGGGCGCAGCAGGTGTTCATGACCTGGATGGAGCGCGCCTGGTCGGAGGGCAGCGGTTCCGGATAACAGTAAGCGATGGTGATACGTTTTTTCATCTATGCGGTCCAGCTTTCCGGATGCAGGGGCTCATGTTTTGCCATGCGCAATCCCCCCTCAATTTTCGATGCTATCATTTCCAGTCCCGCCGCGCTGGGGTTTTTTCGTGAAAAGCCGGGACATTCCAGCTCAAAGTGTCGTTTGAGAAAGGCAACCAGATGACCGATGGCGGCTCTGGAGACGGTGGCGGCAAGAGCTTGCTTGATGGTCGCGGCCAGATCTTCCAGTGTGGCGACCGGAAAACAGATTTCCGGTTGGGCGAAGAAAACGGGGCCCAGGGTAACCACCGGCTTATAGCGCTGCAGGGCTTCGAAACCCGAAAGGGAATTGAAGGTGATGACCAGCCGGGCCTGTTCCAGTAGAGGTTCAATGCTGGTTTTGGTGACGAAATGGACATCCGGATAGCGCTCCTTGAACCCGGCGGAAATGACCCCGGCCCGGTTCGGATGCTCCTTCACGATCAGGGCAAGGGGCTGCGAAGCCCCGGCATTGATTTCCCGGATGGCCGGGATAATCAGGGCACACAGGTGTTCCATATCCCTGATGCCGAGAGGATTTTCCACCTGACGGCAGATTTCGTTGCCCTGCAGGGTCAGCAGCACGAAGGGTTTTTCCAGCGCGGGTTGGGGTTCCGGAGGAATCTTGCGGGAATGTTTTTTCCGCAATTTGTGTTTTTGCTCTTCCAGCAGCGTTCGGGCCGGAGCCTGGTCCGGAGGGGTTTGGGTCCATCGGGGATTCCGGAGATAGCGCAGGGAGTATAAAAACGTCATCAGCCCCGAAGGTTTTCGCGGGGAGATGCGATTTTCCCCGGTAGCGGGAATCGTGACCGGTTCGATGGTTCGCCGGCCGGCCTCGTTTGCCAGCCGGCGGGCCCAGGTTTGCACATCGGTGGGCAGCAGGCGTTCGAAACCGACCGTCATGGTTTCCCGCCGGAACAGTCCCGTTCCCAGATAGCAGACCGGAATATTGCGCTCGATGGCGACCTCGGTCGCACAGGCGACATCGAGATAGGGCATGTCCTGGGTAATGATCAGGTCGATCTGATTTTGGTCGATAAATTTGGTCAGGTGATCGAAATAGGCGACACAAAGCCTTTCGACGGCTTTTTTCAGCTCCGGGCTGTCAGCGGTGGCGTAGGCTTCCGTATTTTTCAAGGCCCGAAGCCGGCTCGCCGGCAGTGGCGGATGGTCGGAAGCGGGTTTGATGGCGAACAGTTCATGGATCGGTTCGGCTTGACAGGCAAAAAACAGTCCCGTCATGGGGTCCGAGGTCATGAAAAATACCCGGTGGAAGTTTTTCAGGAAGCTGCCCAGGGTAAAGTCGAAATATTTTTTGTGGGCCAATAGAAGAATACTCGCCAAAGCTTGGTTTCCTCGAGGCGGTTAGAGCTGCAAGGTTTCCATGACCGCCTGATAGACTTCGTCAACGGTAATCAATGTCATGCAGGGCGGTGTTTTGGTGCATTTTTTTCGGACGCAGTCGTCGCCACAGGGCCTCGGTTTGGAGATCACCCGATGGCTTTCCAGGTCCTGGTAGGGGCCGGTGCCGGGCACGTCCGTCGGTACGAAAAGAGAAACGGTCGGGGTTTTAACTGCAATGGCAATGTGCAGGGTGCCGGTATCGTTGGTGACCAGACAATTGAGCCGCTCGGTGAGATAGGGCAGGTCGGTTAGGGGGGTGGCGCCGCAGAGGGAGCGTGCCCGTGAACTGTCGCCAATGCCCTGTTCGATGGCTTGCCCCAGATTCTTTTCATTGGGAGCGCCGAGAATGAGAATCCCCATACGCGGATTCTGCGATAACAGCCGTTTTCCCAAGGCAACAAAACAAGCGGCGGGCCACATTTTGAATTCCCGGCTGGCCCCGGGTTGAAAGCCGACAACCAGGTCGCATTCCGCGGGCAGCCCCGCTATGGCCTGAAACTGGCGATGGGTGGCCGCAACCTTTTCCGGTTGGAGGGGTAACACCAGGGTGGATGGCCAGGAGGTTCTCTCGGGATAGAGGGTTTTGGCCACCAGCATCCGCCTGACGATGGCGTGGTCCTTGGGATTGGGCGTCACCACCCTGGTATAGAGGGCATTCAGGGCTGGATCAAAGGATTTACCCACGATCAGGGGGATATTGGCCAGGGTGCAGAGAAAGACGGGATTGGGATCGGAAGTATGCAGAACAAAGGCCGCCTGAAAACGATTCTTGCGGATGTCGCATAAGGTTCTGAGAAAACCGGTGAAGCCCTTGCGGAAGGGAATGACCCCGTCAAGGTCCGGATTGTCCCGGAACATGGGACAGAACTTGTCCCTGATGAGCGTTTTAATGGTCGCGGAGGGATTCTGCTGCCGAAAAGCGGTAAAAACCGGAGTGGACAACAGGGTGTCCCCGATGGCCGTTGAGGAAATCAGCAGTATGGAACTGAAGGCGGTGTCGGAAGCCGATCGGGATTTTCCCGCGGCAACGTTTCTGGCAAACGCCAGCAGCTTTATCATTAAGATTAGGAACGGTTTCTTTTTGCGGGTCGGCATTTTCGCGCTTCGTTACAGGTTGAAAACGAAATCATTCGGACTGTTCCACCACAGCGTTTGTTAGAATACCCCATGGGACAAGGCGGTTTGCCTCAACAGGGGGTGGAGCTGGAGGGAGACTTCTCCTCCGTACTTCGCATATAAACGCCTGTTGCGATCCCGGTGACGATCCAGTAGGTGAGCAGGGGCCCGTAACGAAAAACATCATCAAGCTGAAAACGTATCCAGATGCCGACCATGTACAGAAAGGTGCCGACAAGGATGAACTGATCCCAACGGGTTCCGGCTTTTTTTATGCCTTTCCAGAGGAGTCGAAATTGCATGAAAACCAAAAAGAGCAGGGCCATTGCCCCCTGAACGCCGGTCTGTAGTGCCATATGAAAGAGGACGTTGTGGGCATGGGACAGCGGAACCGGTTTGTCGGGCAGCTCTTCCTCGGAGATGTAGTCCAGATTTTTGCGTCCGAATCCGACCCCTTCAAAGGGATGATCCTTTAAATAACCCCAAAAATACTTTTGTATTGTTATGCGGAATTGCGCGCTATCATTTTTTTGATATTCACTTGAAAATTGAAGTTTGATCAATTTGGACCAGTCTTCGTGGATAAGGATGTTTTTAAGTGGTGTTGCAAGAATAAGCAGGCTGCTCAAAATGGCCAGGGAGAGGAGTGCCAATTTGGCTTTTTGGCCGGTCATTTTTTTGAAGACGGTAACCGAGACGGCAAAAGCACAGACAATTCCCACCAATGCGGCTCTCTGATTGCTTAAGATCAGGAAGAATATATTGGAAAGAAGCAAAATGAAAGTAAGAATAGCTGCCCGTATTGATTTTGCGATTGTAAAATATATATATGAAAAAATTGATGCAAAGAGAAAATAACAGCTGGATGGTGCCAATCCATTGCTGATAAATTTTTTCGTAGCAATGAAGTTTATTATAAATCGAATGTTTCCATTGTTTGTGATGAAAAATATGTCATAAAAAAGAATAATTGCAATGTTTACTATCAGAAGAAAAACAACAACTACTTTTGTGAATCGCAGATCTTTTGCAAAAAAGCTAGTTATAAAAAATAAGGTAATTGGAACAAAGCACTGGCTTCTTATCTTACTTAAGGTTAGAAGGGGATTGTTGGTGGTAAAAAGAGAAAAGAGGATGGCGGAAACCAGTATTAATGCTGGAAATAGTAAAGGGTTTGAACGTATCTGAAAACTTCTTGTTTGAAATACATCGATAAAAAAACCAATAAGAATCAAAAAGTAACCAGCGCTTTTTATCGCGTTGGTATGGTTAATTGGCATGGAAATGATGATAAACAGGAAGCCGCAGAACAGCAGGAGTTGACCTGTGGTTTT
>JARRKW010000097.1:5450-6966 GCA_037387645.1 Desulfuromonadaceae bacterium | reverse complement strand
GAAGGTTAAAACCCGAAGCTCGGGATCCGTAACCAGCATGGCATCGGCGACGGAATCCAGAATAACCCGCATACGATCCTCGGCCGCCTGGGCCTGATACTCGGCGCGCTGCCGTTCCCGGACCTCAGTCTCCAGGGCATGGCGCTGTTGCTCCATGTTGCGGATGGTCTGTTCTACCGCTTTTCTCATGGACTCGAAGCTGCCGGCCAAAACGGAAATCTCATCACGGCCGACGGCAACAATGGGCTGGCTGAAATCACCGGCGGCAATGAAACCGGCCGAGCGGGTAAGGCTGATAATCGGTTGCAGAAAACGTTTCAATCCGTAGAGCAGGACCAGGGCGACAGTGAACAAAACCAGAATGATGACGGGCAACAGAATCCGATGGAAACGGGCCAAATCGGCATACATATAGGACTGCTTCAGACTGTATCCGACCACCCAGTTCCAGGGCTTAAAGTGAGCAAAGATAAGCCATTTATCTTCCTCCTGATAGCGGTATTTAAAATGTCCGGAGGGGGATTGCAGCATGGCCTGAATAAAATCCAGGCCGATCAGGCTTTTGTCCCCCACCGGCAAACGCGGATGCAGCAGGACTTTGCCGGTAGCGTCGAGAATCACGGGATAGACATTGTCATCGGCATTCACCAGATGATTCTGACGAATAATCCGCAACGCCTCTTCCTGAAACTGGTCCCGGTATACCTCCTCCTGGTAAGTATTCAGCAATTCCGTGTAATACTGGGACAAAACCAACAGCAGGTGATCGAGCTCATTCTGATAAACCACCTGCTGGTTGCGGTCGATCATACGCTCCATGACGACATGCGCCAGATAGGTGATGCCACAGGTTGCGACAAGCAACCCGCCACCGACCAGAGCCAAAACTTTTGTCCGCAGACTGTGGAGAATCATTTCGAAATATTCCGTTCAACGGCCCAGGATTGCCGAATAAATTCCATGGGAAACACGACTCCGAGCTGCTTGGCCATTGCCATATTGCGGAAAATTTTTGCCTTGCGGTTCCGCACAACGGGAATTTCGGCGGGAGAACGGCCGGCAAGAATGGCTTTGGCCGCAGCGGCCGCCCAGATTCCCTGTTCCGCCGGGTCCGTCGCAAACGTCACCAGCGCATACTCCCTCATCCAGGCATCCCAGGCCCCCGTCGGAATTCGGGTCCGCTCGGCGATGACCTCCCTGGCCCGTGCTGCATCCCAATCCCGGATGGACACGGGATTGCCGAGCAGCAGCACATCACAATTCCGCTGCAGCTCCTCATAGGACCTGAGCCACTCCGCAAAATCGACCACCAGCCGACATTGCAGGGAAATCCCCAGAAAATTCTCAATGGCATCGAACTCTTTGCTGGCCGAGAAATCTTTCCCCTTGAGAAAGCCGACCCTGCTGCCATGGGCAAAAGGCAGCAGGGTCGCCACAAGCTGGTCGATCGGCTGGACCTCGATCATGCCGGTGACCTGAGATCGGGGCAAGTGATATTCACTGGCATCCCAGTTGA
>JARRKW010000097.1:0-5429 GCA_037387645.1 Desulfuromonadaceae bacterium | reverse complement strand
GCAATAGACAACGGGCAAGGAATGGTTGGACTGCAGGAGGGGAAGGAGCAGATATTTCACCGCGTTGTCGTCACTGGCGACGACCAGATCCGGCTGCCAACGTTCCAGCAGACTCAATGCCTCGGCCGCCGCTGCGATTTTATTATCTTCGGAACTGTTTCTTTTACTATTCAGATAATATACCTGAAGAATATATTCGGGACTTTCCCAAAAACCCTCTTCGGTTTTCGGGCGCATTTCCAACGCCCGGACAAACCCGGAAAAAATCCCGTCACTCCAGGGATAGCCTTCATGGTAGGAATTGACAAAGAATATCCGCCTGGGAGCCAGGGCCTGCTCCTGCAAACCCTGGGTCGGAACGGCGGGAACAAAGGGGGAATTGTCCGAGGATTGGCGGGGGAAAAACAGCCAGACGCAAATCGCCACACAGGAAACAGCCAAAACAAAAACAGAAATCCACGCGTATTTGGCATGCCTCATACCCGCATCCTCAAAACATCTATCCTGTTTCGCCCCCCCTGAATCAACCGGCAATGCCAGGTTTCAGATCACGTTAGCCGTAGGACTCGGTTTCCCTTTCGCAACGACTCTTCGGCACATTCCTTCCGACAAAAACGGTCTTAAATCGCAGTTTAACACAAATCAACGGAAATCAGATATCCTCCCCCCAAATACCATAAAATCCATTTAAATTTACTGCGGAAATTCTTTCAAACATTGAACAGAAAGTGACAGATGTCGCCGTCCTCGATAATGTAGTCCTTGCCGTGCAATTGCATTTTGCCGCTCTGCTTAACCGCCTGTTCCGACCCGGCCGCCAAAAGATCATCGAATTTCATGACCTCGACCCGGATGAAGCCACGCTCGATGTCGCTGTGAATTTTGCCGCCGGCAACGGGCGCGCTGGATCCTTTGCGAACGCTCCAGGCCCGGCATTCATCCTTACCGGAGGTGTAAAAACTCATCAAACCCAAAGCGTCATAGAGGGCGTTGTTGATCCGCTCCAGACTGGGTTGAGTGATGCCCAAAGCTTCCATAAATTCGAGGCGTTCCTGTTCCTCTCCAATCGACGCAATCTCACTTTCGATGGCACAGGAAATGGTAAAAATGCCGGATCCGAAATCCCGGCCGACCTCATCTTCATTGACATTGTAGGCGACCAGCAGCGGAATACGGGTCACCAGGTCCAGACTGCGGACAACCTGTTCCTCGGCGGCATCCAGCTTCACCGTGGCAAGAAACTGTTCTTCCTCCAGGGCAGCGGAAAATCGTTGCAGGACCTCTTCCTCCAAGGCCTGAGCCGAAGTCCTCCCCCCTTTCTTTTCTTTGGCCAGACGCTGCAGACGGGTTTCCACCAGTTGCATATCGGCCAGCAGCAGTTCAGCCTCAATCATGGCCCGATCACGCTCTGGATCCACCGATCCGAGGGAATGAAAAATTTCCGGCGCATCGAACGCACGGATCAGCAGACAGAGCAAATCACAGCGCCGGGCCGAATCCAGCCAGACCCGGACAGCACTGCCACTGGTGATGTCGGGACAGAGCACGAACTGATTCTCCGCATAAGTGGTTTTTTTCGGCTGGTACAGTCGGCTCAGAGCATCGACCCGGCGGTCATGGATGGGAGCAACTCCCTCGATCGCCTCACCGGATTTGCGGGTGGGCGGGACGGTGCGACCGGTAAGCAGATTGAATAACGTCTTCTTTCCCGTCTGGGGCAACCCCAGTATGGCGATTTTCATAACAGACTCCTTCCAAAGGCGTTGATTGCAGTTGTTCGCAAAAAGTCAAAAAGACCATACCCGCCAATAACTAAGTCTCCCGGAGGCAACCCATTGAACTATGCAGGCTCCCCCTACTGCCCTTTTCTCCCGGGTTGCTCATATTGACCACCCTGCGCTGATAATACCTCGGTTTCTGAAAAATCGAAAGTTCATTATTTTGACACATTGGAGATACTCAAACAATCGGTTCAATTATTTCGAATATTTTACCACGATTAGCACAAAGGCTTTGGGCAATGGCCAAAAATCCATCTGGTTATACGCTTTCCCGCCCTGCTGCAAACACAGCCGCCACTCCAATCGCCCGCCCATCCGGCGCTTTCGCCAACAGCCCTCAGTGAAATAACGAAGTAATTGAAATTTATCCGTAAATAAAAAATCGCAACCGTCAAGCAGCGTCATCACCTGCCGCTTCCAAGGGAAAAAACTTTTCACCCCACAATCCGCTCGTTTACGCCAAGGATTTTTCCCACGATAACACCATAACAGAATTAAAAATCAATAATGTTAAAAACATGACGCATAAATTCGAAATTGGTGAATTTTTCGCCTATACGTATACGAAATGCGGAAATATCGGACACTTTCGGCACTTTTAATCCAACCGAACGGGCCCTGCTGCCGGCCCATCTCGTTCGCTACGGCGGATGCTTTCAATTTTACGCACTGTCTTTTAGTGCAAAATCTGCTGTTTTCTTCCGGTCCAAACCAAATCAGCAGGAATATACATCTTCATTATAATCCCACGCGACAGGTGGATTTTTCCCGGCAACTTGATATACATTAAAATAAAATCTGCTACGCTTTGGTCCATGGTAGCTACTCATTCTTCATGGGGACACAGCCATGTTCCCCCGCGGCCAGGCCACAAAAAATAAATGGATAAATAATTGCATTAGCTTATGCCCGAGTTTTTTAACCTTAGTGCTCACTCAACAACAAGTCAGATGATATCCACCCCTGGTTCAGCCTGCCCGAACGGGGTATCATTACTGATCCTGCTGACAAGCCACAGCGAAAGGAGAAGAGTATATGGCTGATTACTTCATTGCGGAAAGTGATTTTGCTGATTTTGTCTCCAAGATGATTTCGCAAAAAACCGTAATCGGACCCAAGGCAATAAAGACCAAATTTGTCTTCGGCCAAATCGAGTCATGTGACCAGCTAAGACTAGATTACAACGTAACGATTCTTCCTCCCAAAAAGGTCTTCACCCCTCCTTGCCAACCCCTTCTAACCTTTGACGGGGCGAGCTTTTCCGGAACAGTGGACACCGAACCTGTCGTTCTGTTCGGAGTCCATTTTTACGACATAAAAGGTCTGGACATGACGGACCTGCTGTTCAATGAAAATCATTCCGATATCAACTACATGGCCAAACGGAAAGCTGCTACGGTCATCGGCAGCAGCATTCAAAACATCAGTCCCGACGCCTTCTGGGGCTCCGTGGGAAAAGAGGTTACCCCCAAGGGGCATGACGGTTTTATCACCAAAATCAGCGCCGGCTATCACTATGATACCCGCAATCAAAAAGGGGAAGCGTTGGTCGCTTTCGGCAATTTCCAAACGGCTTCTCCCGCTCAAATCGAAGAGGCCCGTCAAGTCAATGAAAACATGCTGGGTCAATGCGGCAAAAAACTGGACTACAGCTCCAAGGAAATAGCCGAGAAGGTCCGCGAAGCCTTCAATGACCATGAACTCTGGGAAAAGCTGGCCGAAGATTGTTTCTCCTGCGGTTCCTGCAACACCACCTGCCCGACCTGCTATTGTTTTGATGTTCAGGACAAATGGAATCTGAACCAGGTCTCAGGGATGCGGAACCGTTACTGGGATTCCTGCCTGACCGAGGATTTCGCCAAAATCAGCCTCGGTGGCGGCGCGGAGGAAAATTTCCGGGAAACCAGAGGAGAACGCTTCCGACATCGAATCATGCGGAAACTCTCCTATCTCAATGAAAAACTGGGGGGCCCGGCCTGTACCGGTTGCGGTCGTTGTGCGGCTTCCTGTACCGCCAACATCGCCGATCCCGTTGACGTGGTGAACAGTATTATGAAGGACAAAGCGCAAGAAAAGTGCAAGTGCGAATTCCACCATATTGCCCCGGAAGGCAATATCTTCCTGCCCAAGGAATGCAAGATTGTCCGGGTTAAACAGGTTACCGCAACGGAGCGACATTATACCCTGCGCCATGCCGACGGCTCGAAAATCAAATTCGCTCCGGGTCAGTTTCTGGAAATGTCCCTGTTCGGCTATGGTGAAATCCCCCTCGGCTATGCCAGCTCGCCGACCCGGGAAAACTCCTTTGACATCGTTGTTCGCACCGTCGGTCGGGTTTCAACGGCCCTGAACAACCTGGCGGAAGGGGATTCGGTTTATGTCCGTGGTCCCCTGGGCACCGGCTTCCCTGTTGCGGAATTCACCGGCCAGGATGTACTGGTGGTCGCCGGCGGCATCGGCCTCTGCCCCACCCGGTCGATGATTCAGTACATCACCGACAAACGACAGGATTTCAAAAAGTTCACCCTGTTCTATGGTGTCAAGGAACCGGCACAACAGATGTTCCATGACGATATTTTGAAATGGAAAGCGGCGGCAGACGTTGATTACCATGAAATCGTGGATAAACCCGATAATACCTGGACCGGCAATGTGGGGGTTATTACCGCTCTCTTTTCCAAAACCGAAATTGCTCCCGATACCCGGGTCATTATTTGCGGTCCCCCGGTCATGTTCAAGTTCGTCATTGCCGAATGTGACAAACTCGGCATCAGCAGGGACAACATCTTTGTTGACCTCGAACGGAGAATGAAGTGTGGCGTCGGCAAATGTGGCCACTGTCAGATTAATGATCAGTATGTCTGCTGTGACGGACCGGTCTTCCGTTTTTCCGCAATCCAAGACTTAGAGGAGGCGTTCTAATGAGCAGACCAAAGGTTGGATTTTTTGATTTCGCCAGCTGTGAGGGATGTCAGATCGAGCTTACCAACTACGGTGATGCGGCATTCCTGGAACTGTTGAAACATATCGACATTGTCGAATTCAGAGAAGCCATGACGGAAAAGGCGGAGCAACTCGACATCGCCTTCATCGAGGGAAGTTTTACCCGCGAAGCCGACCGGAAACGGCTGGAGGAAATCCGTAACCGTTCCGCCATCGTCATTGCCTACGGCGCCTGCGCCGCCACCGGCGGCGTCAACGCCATGAAAAACGACACCTGTGACTACAAACAGGATGTCTACGGCGATGACGCGGACATGCCGCATCTGGACAGTCAACAGGCCATGCCCATCTCGGCGGCCATCAAGGTCGATTATGCCGTTCTGGGTTGTCCCATGGACAAATATGAGCTGCTTGATATCGTCAGCCATCTGCTGCACGGCAAAATCCCCGTCGTTCCCAATTATCCGGTATGCGTGGAATGCAAGCGGAAAGAAACCGTCTGCCGTTACGACCTGGGGGATCATTGCATCGGCCAGGTCGCCCGTGCCGGCTGTGGCGCCCCCTGTCCGGCGGATGGCATTCCCTGCGAAGCCTGCCGTGGCTTTGTTGCCAACCATAACGAGGTGTCTCTGAAAAAGGTTTTGATTGAAAACGGCAACCTGCCCGAGAGGTGGGCGGAAAGAAAGTCGAAACTGTTCGCTGCCA
>JARRKW010000096.1:0-11942 GCA_037387645.1 Desulfuromonadaceae bacterium | reverse complement strand
TTCCGGCAACCTCTTCGCGAATTTCCTCCTCGACCATGTCGATCCAGTCCGGTTCGGCCAGATCGCATTTGGTCAGCACGACAATGCCCCGGCGAATGTTCAGCAGTTGCAGGATCTGCAGGTGCTCCCGGGTCTGGGGCATGACCCCTTCGTTGACATCCACCACCAGCAGCACCAGATCCATGCCGCCGACGCCCGCCAGCATATTGTGGATAAAGCGTTCGTGGCCGGGAACATCGACGACGCCGGCCAGCTGCCCGTCCGCCAGGCGAAAGGAGGCGAACCCGAGATCGATGGAGATGCCCCGTTCTTTTTCTTCCCGCAGGCGGTCGGTTTCCTGACCGGTCAGGGCCCGAATGAGTTCGGTTTTGCCGTGATCGACATGACCCGCAGTGCCGATGATGAAATGGCGTGGAGCAGACATGGAATCCTCAGGGCGACCGTGTCGACAGGCCACCTGTGGTGCGGGAGGAAGTGGAAGCGGTTGGTGAAAATTTTTAGAAAAATAACACGATGGATATTAAAGCACAAGGATGGTTGTCGCTGGGCCGAGAACAACTGACGGGGGAAAGGAAGGGGTTTGATTTCCCCGGGGTGAAGATAGCAGGGAGTGGCCTGAATCTTAGTAGATTCGGGCCGGGATCGGAATGAAGAAGCGCGAGGCTTTCTTTTCGACGGCAATTTCCTGTTCGATGGTCACGCCGTTGAAGGTCACCCGGGCACGATACGGCTGGGCCGGATCAAGGCCACGGGAGCGAAAGAGTTGGTCCACTTCGCGCGGATCTCTGCCGAATATCTGGTCGAGAGAAAAATCGATGCGCATGGCTGCATCCTTTCTGATAAAAGTTGCTCTAAATGTATCGGTAATGCCATATATAATTATAGCAATATTTGTGCCGATGATTCAAATTTTGCTGCTTGCGAAGGGCTGTGGGGGCTCTTTTCGGGGCGACACGGGGAACGAAGGCGAACAGGGACGATTTTTCAGGAGGGGGCAGCCGTCAGCTGGCTCGATCAGGGGCGGATGATCCGATTTGCCCGGCTCATTTGTTCAATAACCTCCAGCATGTTGGTGGTGCGGCCCACTTTCAGCTTATTTTTTAGGCCGAAATAGTCCAGACAGAGGCCGCAGGAGGCCAGATCCGTGCCGGTGGCCACCAGTTTTTCCAGGGTGGTGAGAACTTCCGAACCTTCGGTGGTTAATTTAACCCCGCTGTTGACAAAAAGGACAGTTGCCGGTGGCGGATTCAGTTCCGTCAGGGTGCCGAGAAAGTTGTGCATGAGCAGGCGGCCGAGCTCATCGTCACCATGGCCCATGCAATCCGAGGCGATGTAAATCAGAATATTTTCCTGCTCGGACTCGGTTCCGGCCGATTCCGGCGGGGTTTGCCCCGCCGGAGTGAGTAACAGGCTGAATCCGCCATGGGACGGCTGTGTACTCACTTGATAGCCAAGGGTTGTGGCGAGCCGGGAAACGTTCTGCCGGGCGATGTCGTCGCCTACCAAAACGCTGAACGCCGTATCCGGTTCAGCCTGGATCTGCTTGCGGGTTTCGAGTACAGGGGCCGGGCAGGCCAGTTGACGACAGTCCAGGGTTTTCATGGGAACCTTTCCAAACGTATCCGGGCCAGAATGTTATTGACAGATTCTGGCGCTTGTTGAAGACTTTGACGCTGATCGGCAACGTTTTTTTCTACGGGAGGATGGTATGCGAAAGCTTCTTTGCGGTGTTTTTCTCCTCGGAGCCCTGGTCGGTTGCGGGGACCGGGCCAAAGATCTGTATGAGACCGCTCAGTTTGAGGAGTTGCAGTACAATACACCGCATGCTCGTCAGTTGTACCAGGATATTGTCGAGCAATATCCCGATTCCCCCTATGCCGTCCAGGCCCAAACCCGATTGCAGGCGCTTAGTTCCCCCTGATATTTCCTTCGGCGGTATCCGACTCGAGGTGGGACGGGGTTGCCGCATTCGGTTTCAGGCATGCCACGGATTCCACGTGAGGCGTCTGGGGAAACATGTCCACTGGCTGAATCGTTTCGGTTGTGTAGCCGAGTCGCTGCAACAGGTCGAGGTCGCGAGCCAGGGTTTCCGGATTGCAGGATACGTACAGAATGCACCTGGGCCGCAATGCGGCCAGTGATGTCAGGACGTCCTCGTCGCAGCCGCCACGGGGCGGGTTGAGCACCGCCACGCTGCCGGCGGGCACGCTCAGGGCCAGATCCTGAATCAGTTCGGCGGCGTCGCCGGCCTGGAAGGAGCAGTTTTCCAGCTGGTTCATGCGGGCGTTTTCCCGGGCGTTGCGGACCGCTTCCTCAACGACTTCGATGCCGATCACCCGGCCGGCGTCCTGGGCCAGATTGAGGGCAATGCCGCCGATACCGCAGTAAAGATCGATGGCCGTATCCCCCCGTTGCAGTTCGGCCCACTGGCGCACCAGGGCGTAGATGCGCGTGGCCTGTTCGTTGTGAACCTGAAAAAAGGAGGTCGGGGCGATACGCAGACGAATCGATCCGACCTGATCGATCAGGTCGACAACGCCCACCATCTTCAGGGTTTCGCGACCGAAAATCACATTGCCCTCGGCGCTGTTGACGTTTTGCTGGACCGAGACGATCTCGGGCAATTTCTTTTTCAGCCATTTCCCCAGGTGCGTCAATTCCCGAAAGTTCTTTTCACTGGTGACAAAGGTCACCATGGCCTTGTTGGCGGCTGGCGCCACCTTGATGGCCAGATAGCGCAACAGGCCGCGGCGGGTTTTGGGGTTGTAGACATAGATCCCCTGCCGCTCGATCTCCTCTTTGACGATGCTGATGATCTGGTTGATAAGGGGGTGGTGCAGGGGACAGCTGGAGATATCCACCACCTCGTGGCTGCCCCGACGGTACAGACCGATTTTGACCCGGCCCCGCTCCTTGGCGATGACCAGTTTGGCATTGGTGCGGTAGCCGAGTTGTTGCGTTGCGCCCCAGATGGGGGCGAGGTCGACGTTGCCCAGCGTCGGGTAGCGGTTCAACTGCCAACGTACCTTTTCTTCCTTGAAGCGCAGTTGAGCGGCATAATTCAGGGCGATCAAGGAACAGCCCTGGCAGGCGCCGGCCTGGGGGCAGGGCGAAATGTTGCGTTCGCGGCTTTTGCGTAAAATTCGGCGCAGGCGGCCGACAATGCGCCGTTGCCCCTCCTGTTCGATACTGAAGGTGACGCGTTCTCCGGGCAGGGCGCCGGTCAACCAGACTTCCTTGCTCTGGTAATAGCCGATACCGATGCCCTCCTCATTGAGGCGATTGATATCCAGTTCCATCTCCGGTGCCGGCGGGCGTCGTTTTGGAGCCTGTTTTTTGGGTATGTTCGACGGTGGTTTGGCCATAATTTCCATGTCTGTTCGGAGGGATTGATAAAGGATGAGGCACCTTACCCTCTTGTCGAAATCCTGTCAATCGTGGAGCAGCTCCCGGGTGAAATCCGCAGCGGAAAAAACGACGGAGTGCTTCGGCGGCAAAAGGATTGATCAGCGTGTTCGGGTGGGTGAATTCGGTTTGGGGATCTGGAGCGAAAAGGGCAAGCTGTTATTGGCATTCCGGCGTCAGGTCGGTCGTGGCAGCAAAGGCGGGGGTATTGTTGAGATGGCCGGTGGGATTGAGGGGGAGGGTAAAGGACACCCGGGTGCCCTGACCGAGTTCGCTGTCGATGGCTATGTGGCCGCCATGGGCCTCGATAATCCCCTTGGCCAGCGGCAGACCGAGTCCCAGCCCGCCGATAGCGGTGTTGGAGGCGTCGGCGCGGTAAAATTTTTCAAAGGCCTTCTGGACCTGTTCCGGAGTCATGCCGATGCCCTGGTCTTCGATATGGATATGGTAGAAGCCTTCCCCGATTTCGCCGCTGATTCTGATGGTGCCGCCCATGGGCGAATACTTGACGGCGTTGCCGATCAGATTTTCCATAACCTGCATGAGCTTCCGCCGGTCGGCCTGAACTTCGATGGCTGCGGAAGCAAAGGAGGTTTCAAATTTGTGGGACAGATTTTTGGGTCGATAATGCGCAATAACCTCGCTGACGAGTCGGTTCGGCAGGCAGGCGCCTTTGTTCAGTTGGAGTTCCCGACCGGCTTCGAGGCGGCTGAGGTTCAGGAGCTCGTCGACGATATATTCCAGAATTTCGGCTTTTTCGTAAATGTAGGAGAGAAACTCCCGGCGTTCTTCTTCGCTGAAGGAAAGGCTCTGTTCGTTTTTGAGGAGCTCCGCATAGCCCTGGATGGTGGTCAGCGGGGTACTGAGTTCATGGGCCGCCGTGGCGATAAACTCGTTTTTCATCTGATCGAGTACCTTTTGCTGCGAAATATCCATCAGCAGGGTAACCAGACCGGTGAATTCCCCCTGGGGGTTGGTTACGATGGAGGTTCTGGCCTTGAAATACCGTTTTTCCCCGAGATGACAGTCGTAGATTTCCATTTCGCCGGAAGAAACCGTTCGTTTTTCCTTGCAGGCTCGGGCGAGATGGCTGGAAAATTTTTCATCGGCAATTAATTGACTCACCGGTTGCAGCATGAGATCGGGAAGGGGGCGACCGAAAACGGCTTTGGCCGTTTGATTGATCAAGCGGATGTGTTGTCCCGGGTCGGTCACGATCAGACTGTGCGGAACGGCGTTGAGAATGGCATTGACCTGTTCCCGTGCATGTTCCACATCGGCCAGGGTTTCCTTCAACTGAATCTGGGCCAGATGCCGCCGGGTGATATCATGGGCGATGCCCTGGATTGCGGTCAGCTCGCCCTTTTTGCTGAAAATGGGAACCTGGGTTATTTCAAACCAGCGCTTTTCCCCGGACAGGTGCTGCAACTCAAGTTGCCGGGAGGGGATGCTTTTTCCCTTGAAGAAGGATCCCTGGCGGATCATGTAGCGGAGCAGATAGGCATAGCGGTCCATGAACTGCGGCAGGCTGTAGCCGAGAATGTCGGTGACCGAAGGGCTCAGATATTCGAAGGTTCCGGAGGGTGAGTAGCGGAAGAAGAAGTATTCTTCCCGCAGGTTTTCGATCAGATGGCGGTATTCTTCCCGACTCTCGTGCAGTTGGGCGACCCGCTCGGCGAACTGGGAATTGCTGACCAGGTAATCGTTGCGCTGTGAGGCGATTTCGCAAACCTCGCGCAGTGGTTCGGCCTTGAACGGTTTGGCGATAAAATCGGCGGCCCCCTGCAACATGAGTTTTTCGGCCAGCTCCATGTCGAAGTGGGCGGTCATGATGACGACCGGTTGACGGGGAGTGACAGTCAGAATTTCCGTCAGAACCGTTTCTCCGGACATGCCGGGCAGCATGATGTCCAGCAGGACCAGGTCGTGTCGTTTGCTTTTCCAGGCCGCCAGCCCGGTTTCGCCGTCGCTGACCGTTTCGATTTCGAACCTGTGCGGCAGGCGATCACAGGCCCCCAGGGGGAGCACCCGGTTGATGCCGTAGGCCTTGGCCGTGGTTTCGGCGATCCGTTCGCACCAGGTGTTGGCGACAACGATGATGGGAATGTTGCATGGGCAGAGGAAAACGCCCGACCGGACCATGCGCGCCAGGCGCCAGCCGTCGAAATCGGGGAATTCGATATCGGTAATCAGCAGTCGGATATCCTGGGTCCGGAGCATCTTGCTTGCCGAAGGCCCGTCTTCCGCTTCAACAAAGGAACTGAAACCCGCCCCACGCAGACAGGCGATCAGCCACTCCCGCGCTTCGGCGCTGTTGTTGGCGATAAGAATCAGCTGCTTGTCCGACATGCCCGCATGCTCCAGCGAATTTGCGGTTGGTAAAATGAATGCACCGTCCTTGACGGACGGTTCGTCGCCGGCTGGGTAACCCGGCAGCGTCACGTTCTGGCTGGCAACTTCCGCCGGGGGTATGACAAGTATGGCGTTGTTTGGTCGAGTGGATCAGGAAATGAATCAGATTGTGGATCTAATCATGAGCATTTGTTTAGCATATTTAAAGGGCAAAATCAAAAAATTAATCTACTGACGCGGGAAGGTTTTTTCCTGCGCAAGAAAAATATTGTGACGAAAGGGAGGACACTGTTGTAGGTGAATTCTGCTTGACCGTTTTGGGGCGGTGGATTACATTGTTTTTATTTAATCTTGGTAAAACTTCAGTGAGGGATGGCGTTGTGGAAATATGCCGTGGGTGGACTTGCAAGCCGTTTCGGGCCGGTGATGAACCGGAGGGAACGGCTTTTTGGGTTTGATGGGTGAGAATCGGGCGCGTTCCCCCCAACAAAAGAAAAGGGCTCCTTCCGATGAAATGATCAAGAACAACAGTCCCAGCTACCGTCGGTCCGGTGTTCGATTGCCGCAAAATGTGTTCCATGCGTTGAAAAGGAGAGAACCTGATGCTGTTTCATCTGACCCATACCGCAAACAATGATCAGTTTAAAGAGATGATTCTGGCCATTATGCACGCGCTCTGGCCGGAGCGCGTGTTTCTGGAGGGCAGGGACCAGTTGCCGGCCTGGCCCGATCCGCCTAATGCCCATAAACGGTTGGAGCAGACCCGTTCCCGGTTGAATGATATAGTCGACAAGATAGCGGAAAAAGAGCACCTCTATCGGGTCTATTCTTCGAATGGTGCGGAGCACGACGTTGGTTTCCCGTTTGTCGATCGTTATTACCGGTATTTTCTGCAGCGCGAATGGGACAATCCCGAGCGTGACCCCCGACACAGCGCCGAAAACCTGTTCCGGATGGAACCGCCATCGCCCGAAGTAGAGAAACAGGAGAAAGGTTACGTCAACTGGTCGCGTCACTGCGGCAATTACTATCATTTCATCAATGTGGTGGCGGCCACCGCCCGACTCATTGAATATTTCAGCGAACCGGCCCATACCCATGCGGTGCTGGATCAACTCGGCGCCGGCATGCACCGGCCGACCAGGCAGGTTGACAAGCTCAATTTTCCCAATAAGCCGAATCTGCGCACCTTTATTCTGATGCTGGCGGCCTTTTACCCTGACATCGGCAAAACCGTTGAGTCGCATCGCCACGGCATGGAGGGCGCCAACATTCTGGCCAACCACACGACCCGCGCCGTGCACCAGCTGCAAACCATTGTCGGTCATTATCGGCAGCAGGGACTGATCGATGACGCCCCCTTCGACCGGGATAATCTGCTGTTCATCTCGCGGCTGATTTTTTATCACGATCAGTTCGGTACCCTCGGTACCGGTGAGTCGAGCTATCTGCGCCTGGTCGATCTGATTCACCGGATCCGGCTCTATACCGTCTCCGAGGATATGGACAAACAGTGTCGCTACGGCAATCAATGCCTGTTCGATCTCTGGGTGCTCAACCTGGCCGATATCATGGTGTCGATGGAACGCAAATACGAACTGCAGAAGGAGCTGTGGGTAAAAAACACGGCGGTTGCGAAAATCGAAAATTTTCTGAACAAGAACGCCGGCGCCCTTAAGCACGACCTGGGACTGGCCCTGCAGCTGCATGAGAAGCATTGTGAAAGCCAGCACACCGACTACCTGTATCATCTGGAGAGTGATGCCATCGAACATTCCCGGCATCATGCGGTGGAGCGGATCCGCCGGCTGCTGCATTCCCTGCTGGTGGACCATTTTCCGGAATATCGCGCCAAGCACGGCGCAAACAGTCCTGTGGTCAAGATGTTGGAGCAGATGTCCGGTTTTACGGATGCGAAATGGAATTCCACCATCTCCCGTTCCATTTACGCCATCGGTGATTATGTCGAGTTTACCAAACGGTTTTCCTGGATCGGCCAGATGGACTATGCCTTTGGTTTTTTCATTCAAATTGTGAAACAAGCTTTATGTCACGTAAATAACGAATTGAATAAATGTTCTCAATCTCAGGATCAGAACAAAGATGAAAACAAAGGTGAAGACAGTTCCTTGAATACCGGCTGGGTTTATAAGCCCCAGAGCTGGTTCCGCACCCTGGACAAGGAGGAGGACCAGTTCAAAACCCTGACCAATGCCGAGCTGTTTGCCGACAACTGCGCCGCCACCATTGTGCAGATTCTGCATCACCTGCTGTTCCGGGAGGAGGAAATCTCCCGTCTGCGCAACCTGGAATTCTGGGTTGCCAGCCAGCGGCTGACCCCGGAAAAAATCGACCGCATCATTGCTCTGGAAGGACCGTTCCGCACCCGCCGGGCCGTACAGCTGGCCCTGGAGAGCATCTATCTCTGGTGAGGGATATGGGGGGCGCGAGGAATGTATGGAGACCATGAATAAACCGAGAAAGTGGTGGCTGGCGGCTCTTTTGAGTCTTTTGAAGCCCGGGCTTGGGCACATCTACAACGGGCAGGCCGGGAAAGGGGCGCTTGATCTGCTTCTGCCGAATTGCGAAAACCTAAAAGGTTTTCTGGGCTTTTTCGGTCTTTCGGCGGTGGGGTACTATTTTTTCGTGTTTGCCGACGCCGTTGGAACGGCCCGAAAATTCGGGGCAACATACCAACTTAAGCCCTACAACAGGGGCCTTGTCTATCTGGGGCTCCTGTTGTTGTTGATGTTCTGCAATATCGCGCTTGCCGGGTATGTCAAACACAACCATGTGCAGGCGTATAAAATCCCCTCGGCAAGCAATGAACCGACCCTGCTGATAGGGGATCAGGTGCTGGCCGACCGCCGTGTCGCCGCCAGGCTCCCCCGGCGCGGCGATCTCATTGTTTTTGAAATTTCCGAGAATCCCCCAAGGGATTTTATCAAGCGGGTTGTGGCCGCCGGTGGAGACAGGGTGGAGCTGCGCAACAAAACCCTCTGGGTCAATGACGAGGTGATCGAGGACAGCCATGTCCTCCATGAGGAGGCCACGGTATTGCCCGCTCATCAGAGTCCGAGGGATAATTTCGGCCCCGTTACCGTGCCGCCCGGCGCGTATTTTGTCCTGGGTGACAACCGTGACCGCAGTTACGACAGCAGGTTTTTTGGTTTTGTTGAACAGGCGCAGATCAAAGGGACGGTAACGGCCATCTACTGGTCGTGGGATCGGGAAAATGCCAAGATCCGCTGGGAGCGCATCGGGACGAAACTGTTTTAACGTGGTCGTTTTTCAGGGCAAACCTCGATTGCGGTACCCGATTTCCTCTCCTGCAGAAAGAAAAAAAGCAGGACGATGAATCGTTAACATGAACTGTTGCCGCCGCGCTTTTTACCACGGCCCGTTCCTCAAAGCAGACATTAATCCCTCCCTTGCCATTTCACTTTGCGAAAGAAGCCCGATCAGTATTATGATGAGGCACAAACCTCACATTTACTGACGGAAGCAAACGGATGAAATCAGGTGTGTTTTCAAATGGTCCCCGGTTGGTCCCCGGTTCATTGGTCTGCGCCCTGCTGCTGATGGCGCTGCTGCTGTCCGGTTCACGGGTGGCCGCTTTGAGCGATTTGCGCCTGGCGGCTGAGCAGGGGGATTGCAATGCCCAGTACGAACTCGGTTACCGGGTGCTGAAAGCGAAGGGGCAAAAGCCGGACTATCGGGAGGTGGTGAAATGGTTCCGGCGGGCGGCCGAGCAGGGGCATGCCGAGGCCCAGTACGGCCTGGCCTTGCGCTATCTTTTCGGCCAGGGGGTGGAAAAGAATTTTTCGGTCGCCGTTGACTGGTTGCAGAAAGCGGCCGAGCAGGGGCATGCCGATGCCCAGCTCAGTCTGGGGCTGCGCTATTACTGGGGGCAGGGCATAGATAAGGATCACGAGCTGGCCCGGCACTGGTTCGAGAAAGCGGCCGCGCAAGGGCAGGCGGAGGTCCGCCAATATCTGGCCTCCCTGCAGCTGGAGCGGCAGGAGCCGCGGGACGATCTGGAAAATTGGATCGCCGAATATGCCGAAATCCTGCTGTCCGCAGCCGGACCGAGCGAACCGCAGTTGCAGCGCAAGGAGCAACTGGAAGGGTTGCTGACGGTCAAGGAAATCATGCAGGCGTTTCAGCGTGCCAGCGCCATCAAGGATCAGCGGACCGATCCGCGGCAACAGGTCGCTACATACTTAACAACCTTGGCCCAGCGGCAGCCCACGGCGGAAGGGTATTTTCGGGAAGGCAACCGGCAGCTGCATGAAGGCCAGTTGCCGCTGGCGATTGCCGCTTACCAACAGTCGCTGGAACTCAATCCGGAAAACCCCAACTGCTACCAGAACCTCGCCTCGACCTATGCCCATACCGGTCAGTTCGATCTGGCCATCGAGATGCTGCGTAAATCGATCGCCCTGGATTCGGGGTGGGCCGACAAACATGCCACCCTCGGGCTGCTCTACGATCTCAAGCAGAACCGGACCGCGGCTTTGGCCGAGTACCGGACCGCGGCCCGTCTGAATCCGGGGCTCGGCTGGGTCTATCCCGATATGGCCGCCATTTTCATGCAGCAGCAACAGTACGCGGCCGCCGGCAAGGCGCTGCGCCAGGCCGAGCTGCTGGGCCACGGTAAGCCGCGACTCAGCGCCCGCCTTGCCACCCTGGCCCCGGCACTGGCGCAGCCCAAACCGTCAGACGACATCCGTTTGCGCCAGCTGGTGTTGCCCAACCGGCAGAGCGCTGAGCAGGCATTGGCGGAACTGAACGGGGGGCGGGATTTCAGCAGCCTCGCGCAAGCGGTGTCGATCCCGCGCTACAACCGCAATGGTGGCTATTGGGGGCGCTATCAGCCGGACCAGCTGGCCCCGAGCTTCCGTGTTCCCTTGAAGAAACTGCCGCTGCTGGCCTTCAGTCCCATCATCGAAACCACGGAAGGTTTTCACATCCTGCAGAAATTCCCGGTCATTCCGGAACTGCTGGCGGACGGGGGGAGTAGCGGCCCGGACAGGTCAAGGGTCGGGAGCGGAGCCTATTAGCGGGCGGCCCTTTATTGCCTTTCGGGGTTTTCGGGGAAAGCCCCGACTGCCCGGTCGGAGGCTTTATGGTATTTCCGTCCCCCAACCGTCAAAATAACCCCCCAATTCCCAGCCAGCTGAAACCATGTGATCAACCCACTGAAGCAGGATGTCTTTGTCTATTTCGGTCGGTTGGGTGTGTCCTGTCACGAGCCACATCCCATTTGGGGTGTGGCTATTCTCCGGCTCAATTGACACCTCATCTCCAAGTTCACGCAGATGATTCATGCATGTGACCGCTGAACTTTTTGACGATGCGTAATACATGAAATCAAGCGTCAAGGATGTTTCTTCAGTTACGCCGTATGATTTTAATTTCTCCCATGTCAGCGGTGTCATGGTCAGCTGATATGAGGGCAATTGTTCGTAGTCTGAATTGTTTGCCCTTTGTAGAACCCTCCGAAAGAAAATAAGACAAAATCATCCATAACATGCTTTTTATCTGAATTGCTTTGTGGCCGCTAACGCATTCATCAGGGGACGGCATGGGCGGTTTCGCGAGTGTCCGCCTGCCCGCTTAAATGCAAATTTATTTTTTCAATAAACGCGGAACATTCTTTTGCATGTGTCAGGGCAAGAAGATGACTGGCCTTTTTTACAATCTCGCATCTTGATGGGGGACAGTTGATTATCGGATCCTTTTCTCCATGAATCCGGAAAACTTTATCGGTATTTCCCAAATAGCCAGGCCATGAGGAAATGTACCCGCACATTGAGCGAATGAAATCCGGGTCTGCTGTTGAAAACATCTGTGAAACAAGGCTTTCATTTTTCCCGGCCAATGTCTTAACCAACGAGATCGGCGTGATTGCCGCCAAAGGTGATAAGAGCGTGATCAATGTATTGATGTCGTTTTTAGCCATTGCGCTTCCTATCAGCAGGACCGCTCTGACCTTTACAATTGTTGCAATCTCAAGGGCAACCATGCCACCAAGAGAGGATCCGCCAACGATATCGCCATCATTTATTCCATTCTCTTCAACGATTCTTTCTGCAATATCTTGATAGGTAACTTCATTCCGATACTCCGGCCAGTCCGGGAAATGGACATTGAAGTCCAATTCTCTCTTGAGGGCAGCATAC
>JARRKW010000095.1:0-5459 GCA_037387645.1 Desulfuromonadaceae bacterium | reverse complement strand
AGTAATTAGAAGAGGAGAAGGGTGCCTGGCTTGCAAGATGGCAAGTTGAAAAGTGCTATACCTCATCAATAAAGGAGAACACCATGAATCGATGGTTTGGCATCGTCTCTTTGATCATCTTACTGATGACCGCCAACGCATATGCCGGATTTAGCTCCTACAATAGCGCATATAGCAGTGACAGTGTGATAGCTCCGATCCAGATCAAAGATAAAGGTATATACAATCTGGTGATCTCCATTCAGTTCCTTAACGAACCTTACAACAGAAAACCTTATGAAACCGATGGATACGAATATTTTATCCGGAGATTAAAGGTGGAATGGAGCGGTGTCGCACTGCTTCAGGTATTAAAAACAAAAGAACCAGGCATGAATGATCTTGTTTTGCTCAAGGAAAATATCGAGGCAGAAATACTTAAATTGGCAGAAAGTCTTAAAGGCAAATATTCAATCGACCAAAATGCAGAGGTTGTATTTTCCTTGTCCAACTTTTTTCTTCTTGAACCAAGCAACAAATAAAAAAGGACCACAAAATGAATTCCAACAGAACCAAAGAAGCGGCAATTTTGGGCGCTTTTATCGCTATCGGCCTGTTCCTTGTGGGATTTCTGGTCTCAAGTACGGCAATAAAAGTAAAAAACATGGATAGAGTCGTAACGGTCAAGGGACTGGCTGAACGTGAGGTTGAAGCGAATATCGCTATTTGGCCCATCAAGTTTAGCGAAGCCAATAATGACCTCGGCAAATTATATTCGGAGATTGAACGCAAATCGGATACGATACAAAAATATCTGATCAATCAGGGGTTTACCGAAAACGAAATCACCGTTTCACAACCATCTATTATCGACAGACAGGCCCAGGATTATCAGGATGCCAGCAAAATCAAGTTCAGATTTATCGCTGCCACCACCATAACCGTCTACACCGACAAAGTGGCCCTTGTCAGAGAAAGTAAAAGGAAAATCGTTGAACTCGTCAAAGAAGGGATCGCTATTTCGGGACAGGACTACCAGAACAAGACGGAATTCTTATTCACCGAACTCAACCGAATCAAACCTGAAATGATAGAAGAGGCAACCAATAATGCGCGGGAAGTCGCTCTGAAATTTGCTACGGATTCGAAAAGCACGTTGGGAAAAATCAGAAAAGCTTCCCAGGGACAATTCTCAATCAACGACCGCGACACCTCAACCCAATACATCAAGAAAGTCCGGGTGGTATCAACCATTGAGTATTATCTGTCGGATTGACGCGCTTAGGGGACGGAACTCTTGCGGCGTTCAGGCACGAAAATCGCGGCTGAAACCGCTTTCACAACTTAATCTTGAGTCACCACAGTAACAAGCAAACATCAGACGAAAAACCATCATGGAAGCAAAACCCTATCTGCAACGCATCGAACTCAAAAGAGACCTGATCGAAAATTTCGAACAGTTCCCCTATTCCGTGCCCGTGGTTCGGGAACTGGACACCCTGGAATTTCATCCCGATGTCACATTTTTCGTTGGCGAAAACGGCAGCGGCAAATCGACATTAATCGAGGCGATTGCGCTGGCGATGGGCTTTGGCCCGGAGGGTGGAACACGGAATGTGCGCTTTCAAACGGCGCAGGATCAATCCGGCCTGGCAGACTACCTAAAACTCACTCGAAGCTTCGCAACCCCTAAAGATTACTACTTCTTGCGGGCGGAAAGCTTTTACAATGTGGCCAGTTACATGGACTCGGTCAAATATCTGAAGGGGTATGGCGACAAGTCATTGCACCAGCGCTCTCATGGCGAGGCGTTTTTAACAACCCTGAACCAGAAAATTCAAGGCCGGGGATTTTACCTCTTTGATGAACCGGAAGCCGCCCTGTCTCCCCAAAGACAATTGGCCGCATTGGCGTCCATCCATCAGCTGGTGGAAGACGATTCCCAATTCATCATCGCTACCCACTCGCCCATATTGCTTGCCTACCCGAGGGCCAAAATCGTCCTTTTCGATCATCGCGGACTGAGCGAGGTCAAATATGAAGACACCGAGCATTACGCCATTACAAAAGAATTCCTCAATAATCATAAGCGCATGCTGCATTATCTGCTAAAAGCGGAAGATACCCTCAAGGATACGGAACCGGAATGAAAACCCTCCCCCTACGTCATATTGCCACAGCCCTGGTGTTGATCTCCCTGGCGTTGCCGCTTTCCCGTTGCCAAAAGAAAGTCGTCCTGCCGCAGGAAGAACAAGTCTCTTCCGTTGCCACGGAGGAGCCGGTCGAATTCGAGTACACCTATCCGCATGATTGGTTCGAATTGGACGAGTGGACGGGGTGGGTCGCCCTGCTCACCTTCGCCTGGCCGCCCCTGGTTCTGTTGGCCCGGCATCGCTCCCGTCGGCTCCGGGAATCAATGGCCTTCAAGGGTATGGAGGTCCTGCTTTCTGCGGGAGGGGGGTATATCATCTGGCTATTAAGTGCTTTCGGAGAACGACTTGTCGGTTTCTATGTGGCCATTTCCGCAATGGCCATCTACCTATTTGCCGCAGGCAGTGAACTGATCAAACTGGCGAACCTGCGCTACCAGAACCGCAAAGCCGAACAAACCCATAAGGGACAGACCCTCAACTGAACTACAATAAAGAACAAGGGGGCCTTTTTCGCGTATTTCGCGAATTTCGTAGTCCCTGGTGACTGAGAATCCAGCGTCCATTTCTCCTGTCGACAAGAGAAAAATCGAGAATTCCAAAGAACTCGCTCCCGAACGTATCTCCCTGCAAAACTTCCACTACCGGTCCCCTACTGGAACACCGGCAAACAAAATAAGGCAGAAAAATCTATTTCCTGTTATAGTCTATTGAAGGGGAAATGGTGTCAAGATTGCGAGATGACAGGTTAAACGGAATTTATTGCCGAACTTGCCATCTCGCAATTCTGACCGGCGCCTTTTAATGGGTGACATCAGGGGTACCTTTTAAAAATTCAAACTCACATGGTAACCTTTTCTACCGGGCCAATTTTTGGCTGCCCTGTGAGAAGTTGAATATCGCCTCCCGGCATCCCCGAAAAGCAGCGCAAGCATGCGGTCTTAGCCTTAGCATGCACATCATCTAGAGGGAGAAAACCATGATCCAAAAAGAACATCGAAAAGATAAAAGATTAGATTCGCTGAACCTGACCTATGTATGTGTTGATGACCATGGAAGTATTGTCCAGAAAAGCATGGGACGCACCCTGAATGTGTCTGAATCCGGCATTTGCCTGGAAACCCATTTTTCGATAGATACCAGCCACTTTCTTACCGTGACCATCGCCCTGGAAAATAAGCTAGTCGATATCAAGGGAACAGTTGCTTTCTCCCGGCCGGGCCAAGAAGGGAAATTTGAAACCGGTGTCAAGTTTATCGAGGTTGACCAGCAAAGTCGGGTGGTGCTGCATAAATTCATTGAGCTGTTCAAAAGCATTGAAGCCTCTTAAGGCAGACCTGCACGAACGTAAGTTGATTTTATTCTCTTCCCATATCAGGGAAACCCCGCATTGAATTAACCCGGAACGCTATAAACCTGTTGCAACTCTTTTTATGAGTGCCCTGATGCTGTACGGACGAGCTTCATCGACATTGGCTTGACCTGCCAGCGCCGCCTGAAAAATACCGTTCGCAGGACCTGACCCCGATCCGAAATAGGTTTCTGACAGCAAAGGGATTGAGCAACCATTGAGGAGGCAATGTTGACCATGCAACCATATCTTTTCAGACCTTTACTGCTCCTGTTGGGGCTGATGTTGCTGGTAAGCACCGTATCCGCGCAGGAGACATCGATCGAGGACGCCGAGAAGCTGATGGTCTTCCAGATGGAGGCGCTCAAGGCCAAAGATCACCAAAAGTTTCTTGAACGGGGCAATGCAGCCTTCCGGAATTTAATGGACGAATATTTTTTCGACACCCTGGTCATGCAGCGCCAGGCGGACATAGCCGATGGCTATAGGCTGGAATATCTGGGGAATATCAGACGGATCGGCATGCACAGACACCTGTGGAAAGTGCATACCGACAATGACAAACACCAACTCCTGGGAAGCCTGAGCATCTCCCATGGCAAGGTCGTTGGCTTTAATTTGGAATGACGCGACGGTAGCTTCCCCTTATCCGGCCCCGTCCACCAACTGCAGCAGCTCTTCGTAAGGGCGATAGCCCACCAGCGGTTCTTCGCCGTAGAGATAGAAGGGGACCACGGTCACCCCCAGCTGCCGCGCCCGGAACCAGTCCTGCTCGACCGCCGGACCGAAGGTCCCGAAGGTCAGCAGATCCCAGACCTCCAGGGTGGGCAGTCCCACGGCGGCCACAATCTCTTCCAGCACCGAGAGTTCAGCGATATCCTTCCCCTCAGCGAAATAGGTATGGAAAGTCAGGCGGCGGAAATCGTCCCCCTTTCCCAGGGACGCCGCCCACTTCTCCAACTCCTGCGCCCGCCGGCTGTTGCTGATCCGGTCCCGACGCACCAGAGGGAGCCCGGTGGCGGCCGCCGCTTCCTTGAGCCGTCCCTTGCTCGCCGCCAGCACCTCGCTGCGACCTCGAAACAGCTCGGCCAGCTCCATCCCCTCCATGGGAACCTCCGGATGCAGCGGGAAAAGGGTCCAGCGGATCTCGATTTCCCGCTCCCGTCGCAACCGTTCGGTATTGGCGGTCCCCAAATAGCACCAGGGACAGTTGTAATCATAGAAAACTTCAAGTCGCCTCTCGGTACTCATCTGCCCTCCTTTCGCTAAGGAATCTTTGGGACCGGCTTTCCCCTCCCTTGGGCCTACTGCTTTTTCGGGCTGTTTTTATTGATCATTTCATCAATATTGGAAAGATTGGCGGTAAACTCACTGGCCCAGGAGCGCGTTTCCCGCTGCACCAGCTGTTCCACCTCCAGGGTGAAACGTTTCATGGCTTCCAGTTTTTTAAGGTTTTTGCTCGGGTCGTCCTGCAGTTCCAACAGGATCCAGTCGTGATAAAACTCCTTGAGGCTCAACTCCAGCTTGAGCTGGGTTTCCATGAATCGCATCCAGCCGGTGGAGAGACCGAAATACTTGTCGAACAGGACGATGCCCCCGGCCGCAGCAATCAACACATAACCCATGCGCAAAAAATCTATCCGGCCCGCACCCGGGGAAACATCACCGGTGAACAGCCCCGGGGCAATCAACGGGCAAAGAATGCCGGCGCCGAACAACAACAGGGTGAAAATCCGCGTTCCCTGAGACCAGATCCGCTTATGCGGCCGTTTTTTGGCATACCAGCTGATCTGATCTTTGGCGTTATCAACCACCCAGTCGTAAATGGCGTCGATGGCCGCCGGCGGATCTTTTTCATCCATCTTGGGAAACAGCTTGAAAACTTTGGTTTCTCTGGCGGACAACCGCCCGAAGGAATCTTTCTGCTCCATCTGTCGACCTCACTGGACAGGAGATGGCTGCCGATACGGAAACTGCAC
>JARRKW010000094.1:0-5460 GCA_037387645.1 Desulfuromonadaceae bacterium | reverse complement strand
TTGGGGATGGTGTCCAGGAAGCGCTGGCGTTGCGGGTCGAGTTTGCCGCGGGACGGGTCCGGGGGCTGTTTCAACTTCACGAGAATATCCCTCTGGATCTGGTGCGGCTGGAACCGCCCCTGATCGGCGGCATCTATCCCGGCAAGAACGAGGACCGGGTTCTGGTGGAACTGTCCCAGGTCCCGTCCCAGGTCGTCGAGGCTCTGATCGCGGTGGAGGACCGGCGGTTTTTTTCCCACCACGGCATCGATCCCCGGGGCATCCTGCGGGCTCTGTTCGCTACTCTGCGGGGGGAGGGGATCCAGGGCGGCAGCACCCTGACCCAGCAGTTGGTCAAGAACTTCTACCTGACCTCGGAACGGACCCTGCGGCGCAAATTCACCGAGATGATCATGGCGCTGCTGCTGGAATGGCACTACAGCAAAGAGGAGATCCTGGAGACCTATCTCAATGAGGTCTATCTGGGCCAGGACGGCAACCGCGCCATTCACGGCTTCGGTCTGGCCAGTTATTATTATTTCGACAAACCCCTGGAGCAGCTCAGTCTTTCCGAGGCGTCCCTGTTGGTCGGCATGCTGAAAGGCCCCTCCCAGTACAGCCCGCGCAGCCATCCGCAGACGGCCTTGAAACGCCGCAATCTGGTACTGGCGCAGATGGTGGAAACCGGTGTTCTGAGCAGGGTTCAGGTGGCTGCGGCCCAGGCCGCTCCCCTCGGCATCGTCTCCCGTCCGTCCCGGGGCACCTCCCCCTATCCGGCCTTTCTGCAACTGGTCCATCGGCAATTGCGGCGTGACTATCGCGACGAGGATCTGCGCAGTGAAGGTTTGCAGATTTTCACTTCCCTCGACCCGCAGGTGCAGGGCCGGGCCGAAGCCACCCTGAAGCATCGACTGGACCAGTTGGAACAGGAGCGCCGCATGCCGCCCGGCAGTCTGCAGGGGGCTTTGCTGGTGACCAGCACCCAGAATGCCGAAGTCCAGGCCGTGGTCGGCGGTCGTAATCCCCGGTTCGAGGGCTTCAACCGGGCCCTCGACGCCCAGCGGCCCATCGGTTCCCTGATCAAGCCGGCGATCTACCTGGCCGCCCTGGAACAACCACAACGGTACACCCTGGCAACCCCACTTGATGACAGTCCGCTGGTGGTGAGTCAGGCCGGAAGCAAAGACTGGGCGCCGCAGAATTATGACCGGGAATTTCATGATCAGGTGTTGTTGCATCGCGCGCTGGCCAATTCCTACAATGTGGCCAGCGTCCGTCTCGGTCTGGATCTCGGCATCCCCCGGGTGTTGGAAAGCCTGCGACGTCTCGGCGTCGGTCGGGAGTTGCCAGGATATGCCGCCAGTATGCTGGGCGCCAACGCCCTGTCACCCATGGAGGTGACCCAGGTCTATCAGACCATCGCCGGAGGCGGTTTTCGCACCCCCTTGAACGCCATTCGCGAGGTCCTCTCCGCCACGGGGGAACCTCTGCAACGCTATCCCCTCAAGGTGGTGCAGGAATTCGGGCCGGTTCCCGTCTATTTGCTCAGTTTTGCCCTGCAGGAGGTGGTGCGTGAGGGGACCGCCCGGACCCTGGTCAATTATCTGCCGGCGAAACTGGCCATTGCCGCGAAAACCGGTACCACCGACGACTACCGCGACAGCTGGTTCGCGGGTTTTTCCGGGGATCGCCTGGCGGTGGTCTGGATCGGCCGGGACGATAACGAACCGACCGGTCTCAGCGGCGCCGGCGGCGCCCTGACGGTATGGGGGGAGATGATGGCCGGACTCGCTCCCCAACCGTTGGTTCTGCCCGAGCCGGAACAGATCGAATGGCTCCGGATCGATGGGACCTCGGGACTGCGCACTGAAGCGGGCTGCCCCGGGGCCGACAAACTCCCCTTCAGCGCGGGTTCGGCGCCGACGGAATCGGTACCCTGTGCCGATGCCTCCCCCGGTACTGCCCTCAAGAATTTTTTTCAAAGGATTTTTCAATGAATATGAACCTGCAACGGATGCTTCTTCCGCTGTTGTTGCTGTTTTTACTGGCCGGTTGCGTCCTGCGGCCGGCGGTTGCACCGCATCCCGCTTCCGAGAACAGTGCCGTGCTGTCCCTGTTGCAGCAGGCGCAGCGGCAGAGCGCCGCCGGTCAGCTGGCGGACGCCGGCGCCACTCTCGAACGCGGGTTGCGGATCGAACCGCGCAATCCCTTTTTGTGGCAGCACCTGGCCCGTGTCCGCCTGGAACAGGGGGATTACTCGCAGGCGGAAAACCTGGCCGCCAAGTCCAATTCCCTGGCCGGCAGCGATCGCCAGCTACGGGCGGAAAACTGGCGGCTCATCGGTCAGTCCCGTAGCGCCCGCGGTGACACCTCCGGGGCCGAACAGGCCCTGCTCCGGGCGGAGCGGGAATAAGGAGGCGGCCGCGGGTCGTCCGGAATTCTACCCAACGACAACAGTATGGAAAAAGAGGACGAAATGGCCCAAGATTTAACGGAAAAACAACGTGCCCTGGTGCATATCATCACCCTGTTGTGCGGGTTTCTGGGAGCGTTGTTGATATTGTTCGAACAGAAACGGTTCTGGGGGGCGGATTTTCAAAGCTCGAATGTGTCCAATCTGCTGGTCGGCGTGGTCGGCGGGCTCTGTTTGCTCGGGCTGATCCGCAATATCCGTGTCTGGCGGCGGATCAGGCAGGCGGAGAGGGTCGGGGAGCGGGACGACGCTTGAATCCGGCGTGGGCATCGGTAGCGGTCACCGACTCCCATGCCGGTGCTGTCTCCAGGGTTTGCTGGTGAGGGAAGACGTGCATTGGCATTGACTTCTCATCCGTTTGGATTTAATTTATAAGCATATTTTTTTATGAGGTGAATTAAACAGGAGGGCTGCGGACAGTGACATTTTATCGTCATCATAAAAGAACCATCCGACCTTGCCAGAGGTTGGATGGTTTTTTATTTCTGGAGCGCGAACGGATGCTGCTCAAGAAAAAACCCCAATCGTAACCGTTTGTTCGCGTTGCCTACTCAAGCTGCCAGGAGGCGCAGCAGGGTCTGGATTTAGATCCTTTGCCCAAATGTCATCTTCCGTGGTTGCCTCCCTAACCGGTGCCCTATGGCTCACTTTTTTTGATCGTCATGTGGATCTTTGCGGATTTAGTGATAATAACTAAAGGGGAAGGTCGGAAACAGCAGCATCCCTGCGAGTGCTTCGGAACTTCAGGCTTTTCGAGAAGGGCGGGTGACGGTATCGTGGCTCGCCAAATTTATGGTTGGCGTTGTTCCAACCGGCAATGTTGAACGACGAGTCGGCAGCCTTGTCATGAAAATCATTTCCAAGCAACAGGTGCCCTATGACAGATAGACGACCGGGGATTCTTTTTGTGGATGACGAACCCAATATCCTCAGATCCCTCCGGCGGTTGTTTATGGATGAAGATTACGAGCTGCATTTTGCCGAGAGCGCAGCGGAAGGGTTGAATATTTTGCAGCAGGAAACGATCGACCTGGTCGTTTCCGATGTGCGTATGCCGAAAATGAGCGGCATCGAATTTTTGGCCCGGATCAAGGAGGATTACCCCCAGATCGGGCGGATACTGCTCAGCGGCTATGCCGAAAAATCCTGTGTGATCAAAGCAATGGCCGAAGGTTGCGCACAACAGATGCTGTCCAAACCCTGGGATGAAAAGGAGTTGAAAGAGGTTCTGCATGAGGCTCTGAAACAGCTCAATCGGCAGGAGAAAGCTGGAGTGTCAACGCAATCCCTGGTCAACTCCCTGGCCAATCTGCAGCCCCTGCCGCAAATTTACCATGATCTCAGGGCCTGTCTGGCCGACGAGGATAATTTCACCATCGACCAGGTGGAGGGGATCGTTCGCCAGGATGCGGCTGCCTGCGCCGATTTGCTGCGCTGGGCCAATTCCGCCATGTTCGGGCAACGGGGAAAGGTGGAAACGCTCAGGCGGGCCATTATGCTGTTGGGAACCGATGTGGTCGAGAGTTTGATTCTTTCCATGGCCATTGAGCGAACCATCGCTCCCCGGGTTGAAGGCTTCGATCTCAAGGGATTGCAGCGGCATGCCATGGGATGTGCCCAGGTGGCCAGGTGGTTGGCTTTGCAGCAGCCCGAGACCGATCGCGAACTGGCCGATCAGGCTTTTATCGCGGGCTTGCTGCATGACATCGGAGTGTTGGCTGCGGCCGGAGTTTTCTCGGAGAGCTTCGGTCGGGTCATAGCATTGGCCCGGGAAAGACGGATACCGTTGGCCGAGGCGGAAGACGAGATTTTGGAAACCAACCACACCATCATCGGTTCCATTCTTGCGGACTGGTGGACCCTGCCGAAATTTATCGGCAGCGTGGTGCGCTGGCATTTGCAGCCGGAAAAGGCGAAGGAACACCAGCTTCTGGTCGAAATCGTGGCCCTGGCGAATGTGCTGAGTTATGAATTCGGCTTCGGTTTCAACGGCAGCGGCCGCCCCCCGGTCATTTCCGAAAAACTCCTGGCGCGTTATAGCTTGACCTCCGATAAAATTGCGGCCTTGCGCGAACAGCTGGCGGACGCGGTTTGATCGGAGCAAACTTGCAGTTTTTCAGCACAGCGGCCTCAGGCGAGGGAACAATTTACGGCCCTGTTGACCGCAATTACGACCTGCCGATGTCGCGTCCGATGAGATATATGGTTTGATCTCCAACTTTTCCGTGAATTCATTTGTTTTTTCGAGCCTTGTCTGTTGACTCTGGCGACAGTCAACGTTATCCTGCCCTGAATCCATTCCCTTCTTTCCCGGCCGTCATGGGTAACCGTGAGCCGTGGGGCCTGCCTGGAGGAACCATGGAGAGGGACGCCTTGAGGATCATTGTCGCTGGAAATCGTACTTCAGCCATGCGGCAACTGGTCGTTTTGCTGCGGCGCTTGGGATATGAGGTTGTATCCGCCGAAAGCGGTGCCGAGGCGTTGAATCTGATGGAGGTTTTTTCTCCCGATCTGGTTATTTTCGACGGGCACCTGTCGGCCAGCGATGGTTTTTCCGCCATGGAAAAGATCAAGCAGGATCCTCGCTGGTCCGATCTGCCGACCGTTTTGATGGCCGCCGGACATAGTAAGACCGTCCATGATGAATATATCCGTTTCGGCTACGAAGGGTTGTTGACCACCCCCTTCGACCTGCATCAGATCAATGTTCTGATTCAGGAATATCTGTCCATTGAGGAGGGGAAATGGCGTAAAAAACTGCGCATCCCCTTTGATCGTCCGGTGGCTCTGGTTCATCAGGGCCAAACCCGTCAGTATCAGGCCCTTAATCTGTCCGAGGGGGGAATCTACCTCAAAACCGATCAACCGTTGTCCATCGCCAGCCGGGTCGAATTGTTTTTGCCCTTTCCCGGCAGGGTTCCGCTGCCGATTCCGGGGGTGGTGATTTATCAGCGGGGTTCCTATGCCGAGGTGTTTCAGAGCGATGCCGGGATGGCCGTAGAATTTCA
>JARRKW010000093.1:0-5492 GCA_037387645.1 Desulfuromonadaceae bacterium | reverse complement strand
CCGGGGTCTCCGTCGCCCCGGGCGTCGCCACCGTGGCCAGATCCACCCCTTCCACCGGCACCTCGTCCTCTTCTGCATCGAGACGGGCTTCGGTCTTGGCGCTGCCGACGATGGAGTCGATCAGCACCTCGTCCCGACCGAGATGAGCGGCCAACGCCTCCGGCTCCAGGTCGGTCCCCACCAGGATCTGGAAGGCGATGCGATCGGTCAGATCGCCCGCGCAAGGCAGAGTGCTGATGACTTCGCCCTGTTGTTTCAACAGTTCGGTAACCGTGGACAGATCCTGATCGAAGTTGGCCAGGTCGAAATCGACCTTGATGCGCAACAGATACTGTTTGTGTTTGAGGTTTTCCAGCAACCGGTGTTCCTCATATTCCGTCAGTACACTGAGGATTTCCGGTTCGATCTCATAGGCCGCAAAAGGATCGGCGGGCGCGGCCTCGTCTTGGTTGAGAACAGCGTCGATGCGGGCCAGAATCGGGCCCAGATCGACGGTAAATTCGGCCTTCTTTTCCGCCTTGCCGTCGACCAGACGGGTCAGAACCTCCATGCCGTCGAACAACACCATGACCAGCTGGTTGTCCAGGGGGATTTTCCCCAGACGCAGGCAGTCGAGCAGGCTTTCCAGATGATGGGCCAGGGCGGAAACATCGTCGAAACCGAACATCCCGGAGAGCCCTTTTAAGGAATGGGCACCCCGGAAAATGCGGTTTAACAGATCCGGATCACAGCTGCCCGCCTCCGCGCAATCGCCGAGCACCATCAGGTCATTATTCAATTTTTCAATGATTTCCTCGGCTTCTCCCAGGAAATCGCTGACGGCCTGTGATGATGGCGACCCCACTCAAACCTCCATTAGGCAAGAAATTTCGCGATCAGCTGCTGCAGTTCCTCGGGCACAAAGGGTTTGACCAGATAGGCATCCGCCCCCAGGCTGAGTCCTTTCTGCCGATCTTTCTCGCTCCCTTCCGTGCTGACGATAATCAGCGGGAGGTTCTTATAGTTGTCGTTACCCCGGATGACTTTGACCAGCTCCAGGCCGTTGATGTCGGGCATGTTGATATCGGTGATCACCATATCGACCCGGTGTTTGGGCAACATGCGCAGGGCCTCGAAACCGTTTTCGGCCTCCACGACCTCATAGGCGCCCCGCATGGCAATGGTGGCGCTGATCAGCGACCGCATGGTGGGGGAATCTTCAACTAGCAGAATCGTTTTACCCACTACTTCCTCATCAATCCGTGCATCAGTTGCTTGCCTGTTCCTGCAGGCGCCGCTCCAGCAGCGCTTTCTCCATGATCAAACCGGCGTGCATCAGGAAAATCTCCAAGGCCTCGGTTTCAACCACGGACGTCGCCTCCGGCAGGTTGTCGCCATTGAGTATGGCCACAACCCGGCCGCTACTGACCAGGGGCGCCCGGAAGATCTCGGCGGCATCCTCCCCGCCGAGGTTTTCTTTCAGATATTTATCCCAACGACCGCCCCCGAAATGCACCCGTTGGGCCATCTTGCTGGTCAACAGTTCACTGAAGATGGAGTCTTCCCCGATCGGAATCCGCATTTTTCGAATCCGCTCGTCGGCACTGACATCGCCGAGCTCAATGCCGAACTGCCCCAGACCGACGATTTCCTGCTCCTGCACCCGGAAGACCACCGCCCGGTTCATGAATTCACTGGCAAAACGCAGCACCAACAGAATAATCCCGCCCCCCAGGCAGGGGTTGTTGAGCTCCTGAAACATGCCCCGCAACTGTTCCAGCCGACCGAGCGGCAAGGCCGACTCGCCATCGTCGCCACCATCCTGCTCGCCGATTTCAGCCAACAGATCGGCGACAAAATCGTAGCTGTGTTTCGGATCGGGCGGGCCTCCCGCCTCCCGCCTGCGGAAATCGGCCCGCCCGGCCTGGCCATCCGCTTCCGCGGACGCAGCGGAACCGGGAACCCAATGCAGCTGTTCATCGTAAATCCGACTCCCTTCGATAGCCAGCCATTGGGTATTGAGGCTCTGCTGCAGAATCCGCTGATGGGGACTCAGCTTGGCGGCGGCCAGTTCCTCGGCATCGCCCAGTTCAAAGGCGAAGGCGCCTTCCGACCACCCGAAGAAACTGTAGATGATCCGCTCCACCTGTTCTCTGGCGACCATTTCGACCAGTTCGGGAGACACACTGAAATGCTGCGCCAACACCACCCCCAGTAAGGTCGGTTCGTCCAAATCCTTTTGCAAAGCCAAAGCCTTTTTCAGGGTGTCCCGCTCCACCACGCTACGCCGAACCAACAACGCGCCGAAATTCTCCGGAAAGACCGAAGAGGTGGCATGAACAACCTGACCGTGGAGAAAAATGATTTCCCCTTCCCGGCCATGACTCTGCAATGACAACACTCCCGACTTACGGCTCAAACCGATAATCTGCAAAATGTCGCCCAGCCCTAGATCTTCAAGATTTCCTACAAGACTCATGAGATTCCAAAATGGTTAGACTTTGATTGAATAGGATTTCCATCTTTCCAAATGTAACACTTTAAAATTAAACAGATTTCACTATATCCCAAGAACTTTCACTCTGTAAAGGTTTTTCCTTACCCTCAACGTTCCCGATCCTTGTACAGCAACTGCACCGGAACACCTTCAAATCCGAAGGCTTCCCGCAGCTTGTTGGCCAGGTAGCGCTGATAGGAAAAATGCACGCCTTCGGCCTTGTTGACGAAAACCACGAAGGTCGGCGGCCGGATGCTGACCTGGGTCATATAGAAAAATTTCAATCGTTTCCCCTGATACATGGGGGGCTGATGACTCCTTTCCGCTTCGGCCAGGACATTGTTCAGGGCGGCGGTCGGGATACGCTTGTTGAATTCCGCGGCCACCCTTTCCACCGTCGCCATGATTTTGGCGACCCGTTGCCCGCTCAACGCGGATACGAACAGCACCGGGGCAAAAGCCAGAAACTTGAAGGAGAGGCGCAGATCGGCGAGATACTTCTGCATGGTGGTATGATCCTTCTCCACCCGGTCCCATTTGTTGACCACCAGAATAACGGCACGCCCCTTTTCATGGGCATAACCGGCAACGGTCATGTCCTGATCGGTCACCCCTTCCTCGGCATCGATCACCATCAGCACCACATGGGCCCGATCCATGCCCTTCAGCGCCTGGATGACGCTGAATTTCTCCAACTTCTGACTGACCTTCCCCTTGCGCCGGATACCGGCGGTGTCGATCAGAACATAGCGCTGCTGGTTGTAAATGAACGGGGTGTCGACACTGTCCCGGGTAGTGCCGGCCAGGGGGTTGGCCACCACCCGTTCATATCCGAGCAGCCGGTTGACCAGGGACGACTTGCCCACATTGGGCCGGCCGACCACCGCCAGGCGGATCTCATCCTGGCCTTCCCCCGTCCCCTCGACCGCAGGGAGCAGGGTCAGCAGGTCATCGATGAGATCCGGCACCCCCCGCCCGTGTTCGGCCGAAACAGTGTGCAGCCGGTCGACGCCCAGACCGTAAAATTCCGCGGCCGCCCCTTCCAGGTTGTCGCCATCGACCTTATTGACCACATACAGCACCGGCTTGGTGAAACGCCGCAGGATCGCCGCCACCTCCTCGTCCGAGGGGGTCAGCCCCTGGCGCACATCCATGACGAAAAGAATAACATCCGCCTCCTCCACCGCCAGCTGGGACTGCTCGCGCATCTGAATCAACAGCCGGTCTTCGCTGACCGGCTCGAAACCGCCGGTATCGATGAGGGTGAAGGGTTTGTCGAAACGGGTCACGTCGGCATAGTGCCGATCACGGGTGACTCCGGGCACATCTTCGACAATGGCCTTGCGCCGGCCGAGGATGCGGTTGAACAGGGTCGACTTGCCCACGTTGGGACGGCCGACAATAGCTACCAAAGACATAAATGCAAACCTTTATCGATCATTGAACCCTAGTACCACCGCGTAACGCCGACCCCCGGCAATCGCCCTATTCATAGCCGAATTCCCGCAGCAGCCGATCGGATTCGGTCCAGTTTCGCTGTACCTTGATGAACAGTTCCAGAAAAACCCGGGTGCCCAGCATGCGTTCCATATCGATCCGGGCGGCCTTGCCGATGGCACGGATTTTTTCCCCTCTTTTGCCGACCAGTATACCCTTGTGGGAATCACGCTCGACAATGATCACGGCATTGATCACCACCAGCTCTTTTTCCGGCTTCTCCTCAAACTTCTCCACCAGGGTCGCCACCCGATAGGGGATTTCCTGATGGGTCTGCTTGAGCACCTGTTCCCGGATCATTTCCGCGACGATGAAGCGCTCCGGCAGATCGGTGACCATATCCTCGGGATAATACTGCGGTCCCTCCGGGAGAAAGGCGGGAATCAACGACAGCAGCCGTTCTACATTCTCCCCTTACAATCCCGACACGGGAATGATTTCACAAAAATCAAAGCGCCGGGCATAGGCATCGATGAAAGCCAGCAGCGTTTCCTTGGGCACCAGATCGATTTTATTGATGACCAGCATGACCGGGACGGCGCTTTTGGCCAGCACGTCGAGAATAAAAGCATCCTCGGACCCGGGTGCATCGGTCGCCTCGACCACATGCAGAATCAGATCGACTCCGGAACAGGCGCTCAGAGCCTGATCGACCATGTAACGGTTCAGTTTGCCGGCAGGCTGGTGGATACCGGGGGTATCGATGAACAGGATCTGCGCCGCCGCCGTGGTGTGAATCCCCAGAATCCGGTTGCGCGTGGTCTGGGGTTTATTGGAGGCGATGGCGATTTTCTGCCCCAGGATCCGGTTCAGCAGAGTCGATTTGCCCACATTCGGCCGTCCGACAATGGAGACAAACCCGGATTTATGTTCAGCTGTTGCGCTCAAAAACAAACTCCTTCAGCGGATTATTCCGCAGCAATGCATGGGGTTGAAGAAAAAACCGGCGGCGATCCCCTGTCGTCACGACCTTCCCCGCGACCGACAGGGGGAACCGGACCGGCCGAAACAGATGTGCTGAACCGTTTTTACCCGCCGGTCGAAGAATAGGCGGCCAGCTCCTGCAGGCTCCGGTGGCCCTGATCGCTGCCGAGGGTCTGCCGCGGCACCTGGGCATCCGTCCGCACGCCAAAAGCGGGATACTCCTGATGCAGGGACGCCAGATTGCGCCGCCGGTTGCCCACCGCCTCGGCCAGATCGGCCGGATGGACCAAAACCTGCGCCACGCCGTTGCGGGCCAGCGACCGCAAGGCCCGCAGCCACAGCTGCGAACGGGCCAGTTGCCCGAAGGCCGGATGGTACGGGCCCGCCAGCACGACATCACCCCGGTCCAGGCCGGCGGAAGCCTGCAAGCCCAGGCGGATGACCGGAACCGCATGGTGCCGGCAGTGCCACAACATTTCCGCGCCCAGCTCGACCGCTGCCGTCAGAGACCAGGGAACATAGTCTCCGCGCAGGTAGAGCTCGGCCAGCCGCGTATGCCGCAACACCACCGTCGGATAGATCCGCAGGAAATCCG
>JARRKW010000092.1:0-5524 GCA_037387645.1 Desulfuromonadaceae bacterium | reverse complement strand
GGTCTATCCCGAACAGGCCATAAGGGGTTTGTTTGGGATAGACAAAGAGCAGTTGCCAGGCGCTGGGAAGCAGGCTGACCAGGAGCCCTTTTCTGATCCAATAGCGGCGGGAGCGGGGGGTTCCGATGGCCAGATAGTAGGGGAGTCCCCAGCTGCCGCCAATGAGCAGGCGGGGACAAATCCAGGCTGCGAAAAATGCGGACGGGCGGGCTTCACCAGTCAGCAGAGGGAATCCCCAGGGACCGTTCAACCAGATGGCCAGATGGCTGCAAAACGCGGCGATCAGGCCGGCGCAGAAACAGACGGCAAATAGGGCCCCGGGGCGCTGCATGGCTTCTCCTTCAAGGTCACGGTCCTGGGATGTTGGTCCGGCGGTCACGAATGAATGGCGGCTGCCGATTTCGGTTAGCTGGTTTCGTTCATGCTGCCGGTTCGATATCCTTGCAGGTCAAGGGTTACATAGTTAAAGCCGGCCGTTTTGAAAACATGGATGATGTTTTCGCGCAGGCCGGGTTCGAGCAGGCGGGCCAATTCTTCCGGAGCCAGCTCGATGCGAGCCAGGTTGCCGTGATAGCGCACCCGGTAAAGTCGAAAATCAAGCTGACGCAGGTGGGATTCACAGTGCTCTATCTGCGCCAGGCGCTCCCGGGTGATGGCCGTGCCGTAAGGAATACGCGATGCCAGACAGGCAAAAGAGGGCAGATCCCAGGTTGGCAGGTCGAGATGGCGGCTGAGTTGGCGGATTTCCGCTTTATTGAATCCGGCGTCCGTCAGTGGGGAGTGAATGCCGAGTTCGTTGGCCGCCGCGCGTCCCGGACGGAAATCGTTCAAATCGTCGCTGTTGGAGCCATCGACGAGGTTGGCAAATCCCAGTTCTTCGGTTTTTGCCAGAAATGAGGTCAAAATCGCTTTTTTGCAAAAATAACAACGGCGTTGTTGATTGGAAAAAATGTCGGGGAGATTCAGGTCCGGCGTTTCAAGCAGCAGCTGCCGCACGCCAAGGATTCGGGCCAGTTGTTGACTCCGTTCCAACTCGTGCCGGGGGAGCAGGGGGGAGACCGCGGTCAACGCCAGCACCCGATCTGCGCCGAGGACGTCCCGCGCCACCCGCAGCAGCAGGGTGGAATCTACGCCCCCGGAAAAGGCCACCGCCACCGGCGCCAGCTGTTGCAGTCTTCTGACGAGATCGGCGTATTTATCCGCAACAGGCAGCAAGGATTTAGTCGTATATGCCGGTGGAAAGATAACGCTCGCCGGTATCGCAGAGAATGGTAACGATATTCTGGTTCGGCTGGTAGCGCTTGGCGACCTGCAGGGCGGCGAAAACATTGGCCCCCGCCGAGATGCCGACGAACAAACCTTCGGTCCGGGCCAGCTTGCGGGCCGTGGCGATGGCGTCTTCGTTGCTGACGGCGATGACTTCCTGATAAATGTCGGTATCCAGAACTTCGGGGATGAATCCGGCGCCGATGCCCTGAATTTTGTGGGGACCGGGATCCCCCCCGGACAGGACCGCTGACTCGGTCGGTTCGACCGCGGTGATATGCACCTGCGGATTGTGCGCCCGCAGGGCTCGACCGACCCCGGTGATGGTTCCTCCGGTGCCGACCCCGGTAACAAAAGCGTCGACGTTTCCATGCAGGGCGGCGAGGATTTCCGGGCCGGTGGTCTGCTCATGGATCAGGGGATTGGCCGGATTTTTAAATTGTTGCGGCAAAAAACCTTTTTTCGTCCGGGCGATTTCCTCCGCCTTTTCGATGGCGCCGCGCATTCCCTGGGAGCCCGGGGTAAGAATTAGGTCCGCACCGAACGCCCCGAGCAGGCGGCGGCGTTCCAGGCTCATGGTGTCGGGCATGGTCAGGATCAGTTGGTAGCCCTTGATGGCGCAGACCAGGGAGAGGCCGATTCCCGTGTTGCCGCTGGTCGATTCAACGATGACGGCTCCCGGTTTGAGAGTCCCATCCCGCTCCGCCTGTTCAATCATGGCCAGGGCGATACGGTCCTTGACGCTGCCTCCCGGATTGGCCGATTCCAGTTTGCCCCAGACCACGCCCGTCGAAGGATGGCTTAAATGGGAAAGTCGGACCAGGGGGGTCTGGCCAATTTGTCCGAGGGGAGAATCACTGATGGTCGTAGGCATAAATCCTCCGTGGGGAGAGGTTTTAGATATAGTACATAAAGCGATGATCCAGCTCTTTTTCCAGCCCCAGGGTTTTGCCCTGGTCGCAGAGGTCCCTGAGGGTTACCGAATCGAAATAGGCCGTTAGTTTTCGGGTGGCTTCGGCCCAGACCTTTTGGGTGACGCAACGGCTGTTGAATTCGCATTTTCCTTTGACCAGGGTTTCTTCCTTGGCGCAGGAAACCAGGGTCAGATCTCCCTCGGCGGCAAGCAGGATTTCTTTGACGGTAATCTCTTCCGGTTTCCTGGCCAGAAAATACCCTCCTTGCGGTCCACGGCGACTCTTGATCAGGCCGGCCTTTTTCAGGTCCTGGAAGATCTGTTCCAGGTAGCGGGGGGAGATGTCCTGCCGGCGGGAAATGTCCTTGATCTGGGTTGGCAGATTGCCCGAATGATAGGCCATGTCAAACAGGGCCCGCAGGCCGTAGCGGCTTTTGGTCGAAAACTTCATGGCTATTTTCCTCCAAGACATTGTTATATAGATTTTTAGAATACACGATCATTCATGTCAACAATTATTTGCGACAAAGCCACGAAGAATTATTATTATCTTTCGTTGATTTCTTCTGCTGATTGTGATGATTTGCTCGGAAGGCGCTGGTGTGGAAGGGGCTTGTGTCGCAGGCCCGGGGAGGTTCTGGGTTTGCCATGCGGTGGGCCAGGGCGACGGCCCACCGCGTTGGGGAGAGCTTTGATTCAGTCTTGCGTGGGAATGAATTGGTCCGGGGTGAAGTTGTAGGTGGCGAAATAGTCTTCCACCGTTTCCGCCCGCCGGATCAGTTCCACGCTGCCGTTTTCGCGTAACAGCAGTTCCTGGGGGCGCAGACGACCATTGTATTGGAAACCCATGGCATGGCCGTGGGCCCCGCTGTCGTGAATAACCACCATGTCGCCATCGGCAATGGGTGGCAGTTCGCGCTGGATGGCGAACTTGTCATTGTTTTCGCACAGTGATCCGACCAGGTCGTAGATTTCGGTTTTCGGTAGGTTGTCCTTGCCGACGACGTCGATGTGATGATAGGAACCATAGAGGGCCGGACGCATCAGCGAGGACATGCAGGCATCCAGGCCGATGTATTTGCGATAGGTGTCTTTGGAGTTGATGGCGGTGGTGACAAGAACGCCGTGAGGTCCGGTCATGAAGCGGCCGCTCTCCATATACATACGCGGGCTGTAGCCGTGTGCGGTTTTGAAGGTGTCGAACTGTTCGCTGATCTCCGCGGCCATGGCGGAGAGGTTGAGCGGTTGCTGATCGGGCTGATAGGGGATGCCGAAGCCGCCGCCGATATTGACGAATTCGAAGCGGATCCCGAGTTCTTTTTCCACCATGTCGGCAATGTCGAGAACCATGCGCGTGGTTTCGACCATGTAGCTGTAGTCCAATTCGTTGGAGGCGACCATGGTATGCAGGCCGAAACGCTTGGCGCCGCGGTCGCGGGCCCGCCGGTAGGCCGCAATCACCTGTTCGTGCGAGACGCCGTATTTGGCCTCGACCGGATTGCCGATAATCACGTTGCCGGTGCGGCGGGGGCCCGGATTGTAGCGAAAACAGATCAATTCGGGGAAATGCGGCACCTTGTCGATGAGGCTGATGTCATCCAGGTTGAGAATGCAGCCGCCGTCCTGTTCGGCGAAGCGAAATTCCTCCTGGCTGGTGTTGTTGGAGGTGAACATGATATCCTCACCTTGGGCGCCGAGTTGACGACTGAGGATCAGTTCGGGGATGGAGCTGCAATCAAAGCCGAACCCCATGGCTTTCATAATGGCCAGGATGTGGCGATTCGGCAGCGCTTTGACGGCGAAATATTCGCGGAAGCCTTCAATGCCGGTAAAGGCCTGTTTAAGTTGCTCCCCGGTGGCGCGGATGCCCGCTTCATCATAGATGTGAAAAGGCGTTCCATAGTGATCGGCGATCGACTTGACCACGGGGAACAGGCGGTTTCTAAATGATTTCGACATCGGCATGGCGGCATTCTCCAATACGGTTTTTATTGAGGGGATAAAATAAATTTACAATTGATTGTAATTATTGTAATTATTTTGTTGTTCAATGGATTGATCAAGGAACTCGCGGTCTGGAGGCGTCAGTCGGTACGCTCATGGTCCGCGGTCAGGTTGAGTTTCCAGGTTTCCTTGATCGTCGAAAGAACGATTTGCGTGTGGGTATTGCGCACCCCGTCGAGGTTGCAGATCTCGTTCCGGAGAATCCGTCCCAGGGCTGCGGTGTCGGCGACCCGTAATTTCATTAGATATCCGTCTTTGCCGGCCACCTGATGGATTTCCTGAACCCCGGCAATGTCAGCGAGTTTTTCAGCCAAGCTTCGGCATCCCGGTGAGTCGGTTTCGACAAAGACAAAGGCGGACAATTTTTGTCCAAAATGATCTGGATTTAACCGAACTTCATAGCCGGAAATGATATCCTGGCTTTCCAGTTTGCGAATTCTTTCCAGAACCGCCGATGGCGCCATGCCGACCTGACGGGCAATCTCGGCATTGGGGATGCGCGCCTTGCTTTGAAGGATTTCCAGTATTTGTTGATCTATATTGTCGATCGTTCTTTTGTTTTCCATGATTCGTGAATGTTATTCATTAATAAGATTGCTGTCAAGAATTTTGCTTATTTTTGTCGGGGCGGTCGTTGGTTTGGCGGGATGCTTTGTATAATTGGGATAAAGGGAAAAGATTTATTTTTTTAACTACATAGGGCAAATAGGTGTGTATTTTGCTGAATAGCCAAGCCTGCGTTGGTCCGGTCCGCGTGTAAGTTGCTAGAACCACCTGCTCGGCGTTTGCAGATTGTTTGTTGCTACCCCGCTCAAGGAGTTTCCAAGAGATGGTTTCACCCACACATATCCTTCTGGTTCATGGTGATTCGGATTCCCGTCAACAGATTAAGAAAACGTTGTTTGCAGCAGGCCATTCACGTATTACCGAGGCCGATAACGGCCGCTCGGCGGTTCGCGCCTTACGCAATGAGGCGGTTGATCTGCTTATTACGGATATTGCGATTCCGCCTCTGGATGGTTGGCGACTTGGCCGCATGGTGCGTTCCGGGATTTTTCGCTGTCGCAGTTCCATCCCGTTGATTATCGTTGCCACCACCTGGTGCGAACGGATTGCCGAGACGACGGCCAGAGAATTCGGGATCAATATGGTGATTCCTTTCGAACGCCTGGTTCAGCTTCCGCAGGCGGTGGAGGAATGTCTGCGTTCGCCCCTGAGCATCGGGCAGAAGCCGCAGCTGTTGGTGGTAGAGGACTGTGAGGATACCGCCCAGTTGGTCGACCGGATTTTGCGTTCCCGTTTTGAGGTTGAAATCACCAGTGACGGACAGTTGGGGCTCGA